>JASLGJ010000265.1 GCA_030150085.1 Candidatus Elarobacter sp.
AAGTCGGTCGTGTACGCGAGGTTGCCCATGTTCAGGCGCGCGAGGTCGGGGTGCTGGCCGTACAGGCCGCCCTTCACGCCGCCGCCGATCAGGAACACCGGCGCGGCCTCGCCGTGATCGGTGCCGCGGCTGGCGTTCTCGCCGACGCGCCGGCCGAACTCGCTGAACGTCATCGCCA
This sequence comes from Candidatus Elarobacter sp., assembly GCA_030150085.1. Taxonomy (GTDB): domain Bacteria; phylum Vulcanimicrobiota; class Vulcanimicrobiia; order Vulcanimicrobiales; family Vulcanimicrobiaceae; genus Vulcanimicrobium. The sequence continues at coordinate 179 of JASLGJ010000265.1, forward strand.
GCACGCGCTTGTCGTTGCCGTGCGCGGCGAGGTCTTGGTAGAACGCGCTGATGCTGTTGGCGAAGTCGGCCAGCAGGCGGTCCTGGGTCTGCTTCTGCGTGGTGTGCGTGTCGAACGAGCCGTGCTGCACGTAGATCACGCGCGTGCCGAGCTTCGAGCCGACGATCTGCGCGGCCAGCGCGAGGCTGCGCCCGAGCGGCGTCGCCGGGTACGTCGCCTGCGGCTGGTAGCCGGCGATCAGCTTGGGCAGTTCCTCCGCGCCGCGCTGCGCGTGGTCCTCGATCTCGGCGACCTGCGCGAGGAAGGGCGACTTGAACGGCACCGTCGTGTCGCGCACGAACTCGTGGAACGCCTCGCGGTCGGCGCTGTTGCGGTCGCTGCGCAGGCCGTAGGTGCGCACCGCGTCGATCGCGGGCACGTCGGTCTGCTTGGCGATCAGCGCCTCGGGCAGCACGTTGCTCAGCGCCACGGCGTTGAACAAGTTCGCTTTGGGCAGGCTGGCGTCGTCGAGATAGCGTCCCAGCCACCCGGTCGGCTCGTACTTGCTCGGCGCGGCGGTCTGCCAGATCTCGGTCGAGCGGAAGTGCGAGTGGTCGGGCTGCGGGTAGCCCACGCCCTGCACGATCGCGACCTTGCCCGCGTCGTACAGCTTCTTGAACGGCGCGAGCGCGGGGTTCAGCCCGACCGTGCCGTCGATGCGCAGCACGTCGTTCTGGGGAATGCCCAGCGTCGGCCGGTAGCGGTAGTAATCGGGCATGCCGTGCGGCACGACCGTGTTGAGGCCGTCGTTGCCGCCCTGGAAGTTGATCACCACCAGCACGCGGTCGCTGCCGCCCGGCAGACCGGCGAGCGGCGTCTGGGCGAGCGCGGCGGAGAACAGCGAGTCGGTGCTGCCCACGACGGCCAGCCCGCTGAGCGCTCCGAGGAGAAAGTTCGACCGTGACAGTGGCTTCATGGTTGGTGCGGGCCTTTGAGGTTCGAGTGGGAGTGACGGATGGAAGGGGTCGACCAAGGCTGAACGTGAGCGGTGCGGACTGCGCTACGCCAGCTGGTAGGCGGGCATCGCCATCGTGAGGTAGGCGGCGCCGCGGACGCGCTCGTCGGCGTTCTCGGGCGAGAGCTGGGCCAGCGCGGCCTGGCCGCTGCCGCCCAGGTAGGCCACGAGCTGCGCCACCGAGGCGGGCGAGACGTCGCCCTGCAGCATCGTGTCGGTCAGCGTCTTGGCCACGGCGTGCGGGTCGGCGGCGCGGAAGGCGGGCGCGATCCAGGCCGCGTTGGCCGTCGCCTGCGGGTTGCGCACCAGCGCGTTGGCGAAGTTCTCGCGGGTCAGGATCGTCGCGCTGTTGACCCAGGCCGCGCCGCCGTCCCAGCCCTTGACGTTGGGCGGGTAGAACAGCACCTGGCCCATCGCGCGCAGCGTGGCCAGCTCCGCCGGCACCACCTGCGGCACGCCGAAGAGCTGGTGCGTGCCGACCACGAACTCCACCGGGCTCTTCACCAGCGCGCGGTACGCGCGGTCGCCGAAGAACACGTTGCTGCGCAGCAGGGTCGCCATCACCGGGCGCAGCTCGAAGTTGCCGCGCACGAGGAGGTTCGCGACCTGGTCGACCAGCGCCGGCTCGGGGTCCATGTAGACGAAGAACGCGAGCAGCTTGCGGGCGAACCAGCGCGGCGCGGCGGGCTGCTCGAAGATCGTGCGCACCACGTCGCCACCGTCGAAGTTGCCGCTGCGGCCGAGGAAGGTCTTCACCCCGTCGTCGTGCTGGGCGCGGTTGTCGTAGAACGAGCCGGTGCCGTCGGGGTTGCGGCGGAAGGTCCAGCCGGTCAGCGCGCGCGCGCCCTCGCGCACGTCCTGCTCGCTGTAGTTGCCGATCCCCAGCGTGAACAGCTCCATCAGCTCGCGGGCGTAGTTCTCGTTGGGGTGAGCCTTGACGTTGACGTTGTTGTCGAGGTAGCGCAGCATCGCCGGATCCTGCGAGACGTGCAGGGTCAGGTCGCGCACGTTGCCCAGCGCGTACTCCCGGAAGAGCTGGTTCTGCATCAGCATCTCCTGGCCGCTGATGCCCTTCTGGTTGACCGCGCTCGTGAAGTGGCCGTGCCAGAACAGCGCCATCTTCTCTTGCAGCGGCGCGGGGCTGGCGATCATGCGCCCCAGCCACCAGCTCTGCAGCGCGATCAGGTTGCGGCGGCGGGCCTGGCCGAGCTGCTGGCGCACTTGCTTGAGCTGCTCGGGGGTGGGGTTGTCGCCCAGCATGGCGCGCAGCTGGCGGCGCTGGCGCGGCGCGGGCGGAGCGACCAGGTCGGGCCCGGCGCTCAGGCGCGAGGTGTCGGGAAAGCGGAGCAGGCTCTCGACCGCCTCGCCCGGCGAAAGCAATGCGAGGCGGTCGACGTCGGCCGGGGAGCCGCCGAAGCCGGCCCGGCGCAGCAGGTGGGCCGCCAGGCGGCGGTTCCAGGGCCCGTTGTAGGGCAGCAGCGCGGTCGATGCGTCGAGCGCGCCGGCCGGGCGATAGGAAGAGGGGGCAGTCGTCTGAGCGGCCACGGTGCCATGGTAACGCCTGGGAGCGGCCTGGGGAGCCGCCGGACGGATAATCTCACGCGGGCTTAAAATCGTACGCTCGTGAGCCTTCTCGCGACCCGCATCGACCGCCACGCCTCGGACTTCGAGCGCAACGCCGCCGCCATGGCCGCGCTCGTCGACGACCTGCGGGCCCAGCTCGCCCGCGTGCGCGGGGGCGGCGGCCCGGTCGCGACCGAGCGCCACCGCAAGCGCGGCAAGCTCACCGCGCGCGACCGCATCGACCGCCTGATCGATCCGCTGACCCCGTTCCTCGAGCTCTCGGCCCTGGCCGCGCACGGCATGTACCAGGACGCCGCGCCCGCGGCCGGGATCGTGACCGGGATCGGCACCGTCGAAGGCACCGACTGCGTGATCGTCGCCAACGACGCGACCGTCAAGGGCGGCACCTACTACCCGATGACGGTCAAGAAGCACCTGCGCGCGCAGGAGATCGCCGAGCAGAACGGCTTGGCCTGCATCTACCTGGTCGACTCGGGCGGCGCGTTCTTGCCGCTCCAGGACGAGGTCTTCCCCGACCGCGACCACTTCGGGCGCATCTTCTTCAACCAGGCGCGCATGAGCGCGCAGGGCATCCCGCAGATCGCGGCCGTGATGGGCTCGTGCACCGCGGGCGGCGCGTACGTGCCCGCGATGGCGGACGAGTCCGTGATCGTCAAGGACCAGGGCACGATCTTCCTGGGCGGGCCGCCGCTGGTGCAGGCCGCGACCGGCGAGATCGTCAGCGCCGAGGAGCTCGGCGGGGCGGACGTCCACACCCGGATCAGCGGCGTGGCCGACCACTACGCCGTCGACGATGAGCACGCGCTGGGGATCGTGCGCCAGATCGTGGCCTACGTCGACCGCCGCCCGTTCGACCCCTGGCCGCTGCGCGCGCCGCGCCCGCCCGCCCGCGACCCGCACGAGCTCTACGGCATCATCCCGGCCGACCCGCGCCAGTCCTACGACGTGCGCGAGGTGATCGCGCGCATCGTCGACGGCTCGGACTTCGCGGAGTTCAAGGCGCGCTACGGCAGCACGCTGGTGTGCGGCTTCGCGCACGTCGAGGGCCACCCGGTCGGCATCCTGGCGAACAACGGCATCCTGTTCAGCGAGTCGGCCCTCAAAGGCGCGCACTTCATCGAATTGTGCGCGCAGCGCGGCACGCCGCTGGTGTTCCTGCAGAACATCACCGGCTTCATGATCGGCAAGGAGTACGAGAACCGCGGCATCGCCAAGGACGGCGCCAAGCTCGTCACCGCCGTGGCCTGTGCGGAGGTGCCGAAGTTCACCGTGGTGATCGGGGGCAGCTTCGGGGCGGGCAACTACGGCATGTGCGGGCGCGCCTACGCGCCGCGCCAGCTCTGGATGTGGCCCAACGCGCGCATCAGCGTGATGGGCGGCGCGCAGGCGGCCTCGACCTTGCTCACGGTGCGGATGAACGCCGACGCCGAGAAGCACAAGCCCGCGCTCTCGCCCGAGCAGCAGGACGCCTTCAAGGCCCCGATCCTCGCCAAGTACGACACCGAAGGCCACCCCTACCACTCCAGCGCGCGCATCTGGGACGACGGCATCATCGACCCCCTCGACACCCGCCGCGTGCTGGCGATCGGCCTGCGCGCCGCCCGCTACAAAGCCCCGAAGGAAACGAAGTTCGGCGTGTTCCGGATGTAGCGCCGCGTAGTGTAAACAGGCCTTGCCCCGCGCTGGTGCGGTGGGTTACAGTGGGTTTCTCCTACCTGCTTTCCGAGCGAGGGTGTCTCATGCCGTCTCAATTCAAGTTCGACGACCTGGATCTGCGCGAAGAGACCGAGTCCGCGAGCGTCAAGGGTGCCGACTATCCCGTAACCTGGTTCTGCACGCTGGGACCGTGCAATACGTCGACCTGCCCGCAGTAACGATCTTCGCGGCCACGAACGGGGGCAGGCGCGTGACGCCTGCCCCCGTTTTTTTTTGCGCGCGCACGGCATACCCGACCCGCGCCGCAACCGCGCGCCGCCCGGCGCGTTCATGGATGGGATGCTCCGAATCGTCGTCGCCTATGCCGTGATGTGCTCGATTTGGGGGACGACGTGGTTCGCGATCAAGATCGGCCTGCGCGGCTTGCCGCCGGTCACCGGCGCCGGGGTGCGCTTCATCGTGGCGGCGCTGTTCCTCTGGCTGCTGGCGCGCGCCGTGCCGGGCCCGCGCGGCCCCGCCCCCTCGTGGCGGCTGGTGCTGGTCCTGGCGCTGACGCTGTTCGGCGGCAACTACGCGCTGACGTACTACTCCGAGACGGGCCTGGCGTCGGGCCTGGTCGCGGTGCTGTTCGGCACCCTGCCGTTCTTCGTGTTCGGCTTGAGCGCCGTGCTGGCCAAGGAGCGCTTCGGCGTCTTGGCCGTGGTCGGCGCGGCGCTCGCCCTGGCCGGGGTGGCGACGATCTCGCTCGGCTCGGACACCCGCGGCTCGCTCCCCTTCGTGCTGGCCGCGCTGGGCGCGTCGGCCCTCTCGGCCTTCGCCAACGTCGAGCTCAAGCGCGAGTCCGAGGCCGACCCCTTCCGCACCCTGCCGCCCGCCATGCTCCTCTCGGGGGCGGTGATGGCCCTGACCGGCAGCGCCTTCGAGCACCCCGACTGGGCCCGCGGGGCGAGCCCGGCCTCGATCGGAGCGGTGCTCTACCTGGGCGTGCTGGGGAGCAGCGTGGCCTTCTATCTTAACCACTGGCTGCTGCAGCGGCTGCCGACCTGGGTGATCGGGCTTTCGGCCCTGATCATTCCGGTGATCGCGGTCGCGGTCGGCGCGCTGTTCGCGGGCGAGGCCTTCGGGCCGCGCGAGCTGCTGGGCGTGGGGCTGGTCATCGCGGGGATCTGGCTGGCCCTGCGCGCCCCGCGCGAAGCGCCGCTTCCGGTCCCCCGCCGAGCGAGCGCTTCGCACTCTTAACCGTTCGCCCGCCGCCCAGGCGGAGGGCGGCTAAAGTCGGCTCGGCGGGCACCCGACCTTAGAGCCATGATGAGGGTCAAGATCGGGACGCAGATCGCCGCGGGCTTCGCCGTCCCCTTGGTCGCGCTGGCCATCGCGGTGGTGGGCGTCGCGCTCGGGTTCGGCGAGATGAAGGCCGCCAAGGACGACGTCCTGCTGCGCACGAGCATCCACGCCCACGCGACCGACATCCGCCTGCAGATGGCGCTCGAGCGGGAGGCCGTCTCGCGCTTCGCGCTGAGCCGGCGCGACACCGAGCTCGCGGCCTACCAGGCGGCCGAGAAAGCCGCCGACGAGGACATCGCCTTCATCATCGACCACGGCAGCGTGCAGGGCTCGGGCAAGGAAGCGATGGCGACGATCACCAGCCTGCTGGGCGGGATCGAGAAGCGCGATCAGGACATCATCGCCGCGGCGACCAAGGACGCGCCCGCGGTGATCGCCGCGTACGGCGGCACCTCGGGCGGGGCGTCGGAGAAGACCTTCGCCGCGCTGGGCCAGAACAACGACGACCAGGCCCAGCTCGACACCACCCTCGAGGTCGTGGTCCGGATGGCGAACACCGCCGCCGCCAACGCCAGCGACGCCTTCGAGCGCCGCATGCGGGTCGTCGAGATCGGTCTGATCGCGCTCGCGCTGGCCGCGCTGGTCGTCTCGGCGGTACTGGCCTTCGTCCTGGCGCGGCGCATCCGGCGCCGACTGGACCGCGTCGCGCGCCGCCTCGACGCGATCGTGCACGACGACTTCGCCCGCCTCACCTCCGCGCTCGACCTGCTGGCCGAGGGCGACCTGCGGGTCGCCTTCCGCTCCGAGCGCGAGCCGCTGCGGGACCACTCGAACGACGAGATCGCCGACGTCGTGCATGCCCACGACGCGCTCGTCGAAGGGTTCGCCACCATCGGCGAGCGGCTCACCATCGCGCTGGCCAAGCTCAGCGGCGCGATCGGCAGCGTCGCGCACGCCTCGCGCGGCGTCGCGCTGGCCAGCGACCAAGCTTCGGCCTCGGCCGTGCAGGCCGCCGACGCGGTCGAGACGATCGCCCGCAGCGTCGACCGCGTCGCCGAAGGCGCGCGCGACCAGGCCGGCAAGATCAGCCAGGCCAGCGTCGCGATCGAGGAGCTGGCGCGCGCCTCGTCGACCATCGCGGACGGCGCGAACGCGCAGGCCACCGCGATCCAGGAAGCGGCCGGCGCGATCGAGTCGCTCGACCGCGAGATCAGCGCCCTCTCGCAGACCGGCGTGTCGCTGCTGCAAGCCGCGCGCGGCGCCTCGGGCGAGGCCAGCGCGGGCGAGGAAGCCGTCGCGGCCACCCGCAAGGCCATGCGCGACCTGGGCGACGTGTCGCAGAAGGCCGCCAGCGCCATGGTCGCGCTCGAGGAGCGCTCCAACGCGGTGGGCGAGATCGTCTCGACCATCGAGGAGATCGCCGACCAGACCAACCTGCTCGCGCTCAACGCCGCGATCGAGGCGGCCCGGGCGGGCGAGCACGGGCGCGGCTTCGCGGTCGTCGCCGACGAGGTCCGCAAGCTGGCCGAGCGCAGCGCGATCGCGACGCGCGAGATCTCGGGCATCCTCTCGGCGATCCGGCGCGAGACGCTGACCGCGGGCGAGGCCATGCGCAGCTCCAGCGCCTCGATGGCCGCCGGCGTGGCCGTCGCCGAGCGCGCCTCGGCCGCGCTGAACGCGGTCGCCGAGGCGATCCGCACCACCACCCGCGTCGCCGACGACCTGGCGACCCGCGCCGGCGCCATGCGCGACGCCTCCAACACCGTCACCGACAACATCGCCAGCGTCGCCGCCGCGATCGGCGAGAACGCCGCCGCCGCGGGCGAGATGCGCCTGACCACGCAGAGCGTGACCGAGACGATGCTGCCCGTGGCGCGCACCGCCGACGAGCAGTCGCACGCCTCGCAGAACGCGGCCGCGTCGACCGGCGAGCTGGCCGCGGGCGTGCAGCAGATCGGCGCCACCGCGCGCGCCCTGCGCGAGCAGACCGAAGCCCTCGACGCGCTGGTCGAGCAGTTCCGCATCGCGGCCGCCTCCGACGAAGCCGCCGCCGAAGCGCTGGCCGAGGCCGAGGCGGACGGCGCGGGATCGGACGAGGCGCTCGAAGCGGCTCAGCCCGTGCTCGCCATCACCACCGGCTAGAACGCAGCGCGGCGGCCCGACCTAGGCCGCCAGCTCCGCTTCCTGGGCCGCGATGAAGGCCGCGACGCGCGGCTGGATCGAGGCCCGCCAGTGGCGCCCGCTGAACACCCCGTAGTGGCCGACGCCCGGCTCGAGGTGGTGCTCGTGGAGCGCCGCGGGCAGCCCGCTGCACAGCGCGTGCGCGGCGTACGTCTGGCCCGGGGCGGAGATGTCGTCGCGCTCGCCCTCGACGGTGAGCAGCGCGGTCCGGCGGATCGCGCTCGGGTCGACCGGGCGCCCGCGCCAGGTCATCGCGCCGTGCGCCAGCGTGGCGCGCTGGAAGATCTCGTCGACGGTCTCGAGGTAGAACTCGGCCGGCATGTCCATCACCGCCAGGTACTCGTCGTAGAACGCGCGCCGAGCCTGGGCCGACTCGCCGTCGCCCTTCACCAGGTCGGCGAAGATCTTGGCGTGCGCGTCGACGTGGCGGTCGGGGTTCATCGACATGAACGCGCCCAGCTGCAGGAAGCCCGGGTAGACCCGCCGGCCCGCGCCGCGGTACCAGGCCGGCACGGCCGCGGTGAGCTCGCGCTCGAACCACGCCAGCTTGCGCGCCGCGGCGAACTCGGTCGGCGCGGTCGGCGCGACCCGCACGTCGACCGGGCCGCCCATGAGCGTCATCGAGCGCGGCTGGGCGGGATCGTTCGCGGCCGCCAGCAGCGCGACCGCGGCCAGCACGGCCGGGCAGGGCTGGCAGACCGCCACGACGTGCACGTCGGGCCCGAGCAGGCGCAGGTAGTCCATCAGGTAGCCGATGTAGTCGGCCATGCCGAAGCGGCCCGCCGCGGGCGGCACGTCGCGCGCGTCGGCCCAGTCGGTCACGTACACGTCGTGCTCGGCCATCAGCGCGTCGACCGTGCCGCGCAGCAAGGTCGCGAAGTGGCCGCTCAGCGGCGCCACCAGCAGCACGCGGGGAGCCGGGCGCGCCAGCGCGGCGTCGGGCAGGAAGCGGATCAGGCGTGCGAAGGGCCGCTCGTCGACCACTTCGAGCGTCGCGGGCAGGCTCCAGGCCGGCTTGCCGCGCCGCGCGGTGAAGCCGCTGAAGACGTCCGCCGAGGCGCTGATCACCCGCCCCGGCAGGGTGTGCGCGAGCGGCGAGAGCGGGTTGCCGAAGACGAGCTGGGCGGTCGCCGCCGAGAGGCGAGCGGGCGCGAGCGCGAGGTGCGCCGCGTCGTAGAGTTCGTAGTAGATGGGCAAGCCTCCGGCGATCCTGGTTCCCACAAACGTCCTGTTCGAACAGAGAAACCTTCCGGCTCGGGCCGAAAAGCCCTCGCCTGCCGGGCGGGCGTTCGAGAGGGAAAGGACGTGTACGGACGCACTACCTGAGCACCGGAGGTAGACGAAAGTATGTTTGACGGTCAAGTCGCCCTCGTCACGGGCGGGGCGCGCGGAATCGGCGCGGCGATCACCACCATGCTGATCAAGAACGGCGCGCGGGTCGCGGCGGGCTACAGCAAGGACCGGGAGACCGCCGAGGCGCTCCAGCAGCGGCTCGATCCGAGCGGCGAGCGGATGTCGATCCACCAGGGCCGGGTCGACAAGCCCGAGGACTGCCAGCGCGTGGTGGACGAGGTCCAGGCCAAGTTCGGCCGGATCGACTTCCTGGTCAACAACGCCGGCATCACCGTCGACAAGACCGTCCGCAAGATGTCGCACGACGACTGGCAGAACGTGCTCGACGTCAACCTGTTCGGGGCCTTCGCGATGACCAAGGCGGTGATCGAGCACATGATCGAGCGCGGCTCCGGGCGGATCGTCAACATCAGCTCGGTGATCGGCCAGACCGGCAACGTCGGGCAGGCCAACTACGCCGCCTCCAAGGCCGGCTTGTTCGGCCTCACCAAGAGCCTGGCGCTGGAGATGGCGCGCCGCGGGATCACCGTCAACGTCGTCGCGCCGGGCTTCATCGAGACCGAGATGGTGGCGCAGATTCCCAAGGCCGCGCTGGAGGCGGTGATCGACAAGATCCCGCTGCGCCGCCTGGGCCGGCCCGAGGAGGTCGCGCGCGTCGTGCAGTTCCTGCTCGAGGACGAGTCCAGCTACATCACCGGCGCGGTCTACAACGTCAACGGCGGACTGGAGATGTGATGAGCGCGCAGACGCTGTCGGCCGACGAGTTCGCGTACGGGCTGGACGTCGCGGGCCTGGACATGGGCTCGCTGGCCGAAGCGCTGCGCGCGGTCGTCGCGGACGCGATGGCCGACCCGGCCCGCATGACGACCTGGCTGAGCGACGTCACGCTGGCCGACCAGGCGATCGGGATGAACGTGCTGCGCCGGCTGGTGCAGGAGCCGGTCGACCCGCACGCCGCGCCGGCCGCGGGCGACAAACGCTTCCTCGACCCGGCCTGGAGCAAGAACCCCTTCCTGGCCGGGATGCTCGAGTCGTACCTGGCCCGCGCGCGCGCCGCGCTGGCGCTGGTCGAGTCGTCGCGCCTGCCCGAGCCGACCCGGCGCAAGGCCAAGTTCATCCTCACCATGCTGACCGACGCGGTCGCGCCGACCAACATCCCCTGGGTCAACCCCACCGTGGTCAAGGAAGCGTTCGACACCGGCGGGGGCAGCCTGATGCGCGGCCTGCAGAACTACCTCGAGGACGTGCGCACCAACAGCGGCAAGCCGCGCCAGGTCGACACCACGAGCTTCGAGCTGGGCCGCAACCTGGCCGCCACGCCAGGCCGGATCGTGTTCCGCAACGAGCTGATCGAGCTGATCGCCTACGAGCCGCAGACGCCGACGGTGCACGCCGCGCCGCTGCTGTGCAGCCCGCCCTGGATCAACAAGTTCTACATCATGGACCTCGCCCCCAACCGCTCGTTCGTGGAGTGGGCGGTGCGCCACGGCCACCAGACGTTCATGATCAGCTACCGCAATCCCGACGCCTCGCTGCGCGACTTCGGGATGGACACCTATTTGAAATTGGGCCCGCTGGCGGCGCTGGACGCGGTGCAGCGGATCACCGGCGCGCCCAAGGTGAACCTGGCCTCGCTGTGCCTGGGCGGCACGATGACGATCCTGCTGCTGGCCTACCTCACCGCGCACGGCCAGGCCGAGCGCATCGGCGCCGCGACGCTGACCAACACCCTGATCGACTTCGCCGAGCCCGGGGAGCTGGGCGTGTTCACCGACGAGACGACGATCGCCCGGCTCGAGCGCGGCATGAACGAGCGCGGCTTCCTCGAGGCCGAGCAGATGGGCGGCACGTTCGACTGGATGCGGGCCAACGATCTGGTCTGGAGCTACGTGGTCAACAACTGGTTCATGGGCCGCAAGCCGCCCGCGTTCGACATCCTGACCTGGAACAGCGACACCACGCGCCTGCCGGCCAAGATGCACTCGGAGTACCTGCGCTCGTGCTACCTGCACAACGCGCTGGTGAAGCCGGGCGAGTTCGTCATCGCGGGCACTCCGGTCGACCTGCGCACCATCACGACGCCGCTCTACGTGCTCGGCGCGGAGGGCGATCACATCGCGCCCTGGCGCTCCTCGTACATGACCACGCAGCACGTGGGCGGCGAGGACGTGAAGTACACCCTCAGCAACGCCGGGCACATCGCGGGCATCGTCAACCCGGTGGGCGGCAAGAAGGCCTGGTACCGCACCAAGGACCGCACGGTGCGGGGCGAGAGCCCCGACGCCTGGCTGGCCTCGACCGAGCGCCGCGAGGGAAGCTGGTGGGAGGACTGGGCGCTGTGGGCCGGCACGCACGCCGGCGACCAGGTGAAGCCCTACGACCTGCCGCAGGGCGGGCCCGCGCCGGGCCGCTACGTGCGCAACGAGACGCCGTCGTGAGCGACGCGAACGAGCGCGCGTGGGGCAGCGTGGGCGAGTTCATCAAGAGCCAGCGCGAGCTGGCCAACCTCTCGCTGCGCCAGCTCGCCGAGATCGCGAAGATCTCCAACCCCTACCTGAGCCAGGTCGAGCGCGGCCTGCACAAGCCCTCGGCCGACGTGCTCAAGAACCTGGCCTCGGCGCTGAAGATCTCGGCCGAGACGATGTACGCCCAGGCAGGCCTGCTCGACGCCTCGGCCGCCCCGGCCGGCGGACGCTCCGCCGAGGCGGAGCCGGGGGTGGAGGAAGCGATCCGAGCTGACGCTCGCCTGAGCGCGGACCAGAAGGACACCATGCTGCGGATCTATCGGGGCTTCGTCGAGCGCGCTTGAAGAATCTAGCGATACCGACCGAAGTCGCTTGACGCGCCTAGCGATGCTTGGTATAGTTAGCACATGCCGACGTACCTCGAAACCATCGCCAAGCTCCAGCAGCAGGGCCTCGAGACCCTCCAGCAGGTGCAGAACGCCCAGCTCTCGACCCTGAACTCGGTCCGCGAGATCGTCGCGACGGTCCCGACCGTGCCCCAGCTCCCGGTCCTCGAAGGCATCCCCAGCCTGGCCGAGCTGACCGAGCTGAACACCAGCTTCGCGCACCAGCTCCTCGAGCAGCAGAGCACCTACGCCCGCCAGCTCGCCACGATCTTCACCAGCGTGCAGCAGGCCGCGGCCCAGACGACCGACCGCGTCGTGAAGAGCGCCACCACCGCGACGACCAACGCCGCCAGCACGGCGACCGCCGCCGCGACCGCCCCGACCGGCTCGAAGAACTAACCCAAGCCCACCCGGTCTACAAAAGAGCCGCCACGCTCCTCTCGAGCGTGACGGCTCTTTTTGCGTATCTCGTACGGTGATCGGCTGCTACGCGCTTTCCGAATCGCCTGCGAGTCGCACGCCTTCGATCAGGTAGCCATACTGCTCGAAGAAGGTGAGGACTTCACCCTCGTCCGCATTGCCGGCAGCAAGCCGCACGACGAGATCCTCGACGATCGATACGGGCGCTTTGATGCCGATGCCGTTCACGAGCAGAAACGCGCGAGCCGTTGCCCACGCGATCCGCTTGTTGCCGTCGACGAAGGCATGGTTCTGGGCGAGACCGCGGAGATACGCCCAGGCCTTGAGCCCAATGGTCGGATAAGCGTCTTTGCCGAACGCCGACTGTTGCGGGGCTAGTACCGCGGACTCGAGCAGATCGGCTGACCGAAGCAGGTTCCGATGCGACCCGATCAGCGCGTCGAAGATTTCGAGGACGTCATCGACGTCGAGGTAACTTGTCGGGAACTCCATTCACTGTCTCCTGCGGCCCTCTGCCGAGGGCCTCGAGGATATCAGCGTCTTCCCGGGCGATTCGTTCGATCGCGGCACGAAGCTGCGGCTTCGACACGCGCACGGCATCGAAGTGGGAGCGCAACGCCTCCCGCACGATATCCGACATCGACTTCTTCTCGATCGTGGAACGACGGCTGAGTTCCTCGTAAAGCTCACGATCGAGACGGAGTGGCATCTGCTTGACGTCCGCCCCGGCGTGTTCGCGCTGCGTCATCACAGCGAGTCCTTTCGAGGTCGAGCCGCCTCCGGAGAACATTGGGTAGGCCCGGTCCCTCCACAGCTGTCGGCTTGGAGTGACGATATCAAGATATCACGATATCCCGCATGGTGTCAAGGCCGATGACGGCAACCCCGGGGTTGCGATGCCGAGGTCAGATCCCGGCGTACCACTCGTAGCCTTGGTCTTCCCAG
>JASLGJ010000350.1 GCA_030150085.1 Candidatus Elarobacter sp.
CGCGCGGCCAGCAGCGGCGCGGGCGCGGCGCTGCCGCGCGCGGCCAGGGCGGGGACCTCGCCGCCGACCATCTCGCGCGCGATCGCGCCGGCGTCGGTCTCGGCGACGGCGTGGCGGGCCACGATCCGGCCGGCCCGCATCACGGTCACCCGGTCGGCGTAGGCGATCACCTCGGCCAGCTTGTGGGTCACCACCAGCACCGCGGTGCCGCGCGCCGCCAGCCCCCGCACGGTGGTGAAGAAGGCCGCGATCTCGCCCGGGGCCAGGGCCGCGGTCGGCTCGTCGAGCAGCAGCACGCTCGGCTCGCGGTCGAGCTCGCGCAGCAGCTCGACCCGCTGCTTGATCCCGACCGGGAGCGTCTCGACCAGCGCGTCGGGGTCGACCGCCAGGCCGTAGGCCGCGCCCAGCGTGCGGACCCGCTCGCGCGCGGCGGGCACGTCGATCGTCAGACCGCGGCGCGGCTCGCGGTTGAGCAGCACGTTCTCCCACACCCGCAGGCGCTCGATCAGCTTGAAGTGCTGGTGCACGAGGCCGACCGGGCCCGCGGCCTCGACCGTGCCCTCGTCGGGATGCACGGCGCCGTAGGCGATCGCGGCCAGCGTCGACTTGCCCGCGCCGTTCTCGCCGACCAGGGCCTGGATCTCGCCGGGCAGCAGCTCGAGGTCGACCCCGTCGACGGCCTGCACCGCGCCGAAGCGCCGGCGCACGCCGCGCAGCGTCAGAGCTGGACGTGCTTGAACGATGCGAGGCCCTCCCGGGTGGTCGGCACGGCGAGCTTGCCGGCGATGATGGCGGCTTTGAGCTGGTCCAGAACGGCGGTCTTGGCCGGGGTGACGACGGCCTTGGTGTAGCGGAAGTCGGTCAGCCCGACCCCGCCCTCTTTCAAGCCCAGGACCAGGTTGCCGGTGGGCGGGCGGTGCTCGGCCATCGCCTCGCTGACCCGGAACACGCCCACGTCGACGCGCTTGATCATGCTGGTCAGGATCTTGCCGGGAGCGAGCGCGTCCTGGTCGGAGTCGACCCCGATCACGTAGGCGCCGGGGCGCGCCTTGACCTGGTCGATCGCGCCCAGCCCGGCCTTGCCGGCCGCGACGTACACGATGTCGGCGCCCTGGCCGTAGAGCACCCCGGCCAGCTCCTTGCCGGCCGCGACGTCGTCGAACGAGCCGACGTACTTCACCTCGACCTTGACCGCGGGGTCGATCTGGCGCGCCCCGGCCGCGAAGCCGGCCTCGAACTTGCGCAGCAGCGGGATGTCCAGCCCGCCCAGGAAGGCGATGGTCTTGCTCTTGGTCGTCAGCGCCGCCAGGGCGCCGGCCAAGAACGAGCCCTCCTCCTCCTTGAAGGTCACCGAGGTCACGTTGGGCGCGGGCACGACCGCGTCGATGATCGCGAAATGGCGCTTGGCGTAGCGCTCGGCGACCTCGGCCACGTCCTTGGCCATCAGGAACCCGATGGCGAAGATCTCGTCGTACTCCTTGTTGGCCAGGACCGTCATGTTGACTTGGTAGTCGGCCGCCGAGCGCGACTGCAGGACGGTGGTGTCGACGTGGAGCCGCTCCTTGGCCCGCACGAGCCCGGCGTAGGCGGAGTCGTTGAACGAGCGGTCGCCCAGACCGCCGACGTCGGTGACCATGCCGATGCGCACCGTGCCGGCGGCTCCCTGCGAGCGGGCGCAGCCAGTCACGGACGTGCCGAACGGAACCAGCGCGAGAGCGATCGCCGCGCGACGGGAGAGCATTGGCGGCTCCTACGACGTCGGCGCTTGGCCGCCTCTCGGGGTCGGGGAAAAGCCGCCCGGCGGGGAAAGCCTGTCAGCGTGAACCCTCCGCGCCCCGCCGACGGCCGACCCGTGCGCCCGATTCGCCGCATCTCGCGCACCGAGCGCCGCGTCACGCTCTGGCTCAAGACGCTGGGACTGATCGCGGTCGCGATCTACCTGCTCGTCGGGCTGCTGAACTTCTTGGGCGCGGTCAAGGCGACCGGAATCCTGGTGATCGCGGCGATCTTCTTCGCCTACCTGGTCTACCCGCTGGTGCGCCGGCTCAACGACCGGCTGCCGCTGCTGTGGTCGATCGTCATCGTGTACGCGTTCATCGGGCTGATCGCCGCCGCGCTGGCCCAGCTGGTGCTGCCGGCGCTGGTCTCCGACGTCCAGAACCTGGCCAAGAACCTGCCCGGGCTGGTCGGGCGGCTGAGCACCGAGCTGCAGAACCCCAACAACCGCTTCATCCGCTGGCTGCCGATCGACGAGCGGCTCTACCTGGCCTCGCTCCCGACCCAGCTCGGCACGTTCCTGCAGACCAACGCCCAGGACTTCGCGACCAAGACCGTCACCGTCGTGCTGTCCACCTTCTCGGTGGTCGCGACGCTGCTGATCGTGCCGATCCTGGCGGCCTACATGCTGCTCGACCTGGAGCACCTCAAGGAGTCGTTCCTGGGCCTGCTGCCGCCCAAGCACCGGGCCAAGGGCGAGTCGGTGCTCGCCGATCTCGACCAGGTCGTGGGCGGCTTCATTCGCGGCCAGCTCATCGACGGCGCGATCGTCGGGGTGATGATCGTGGTGATGCTGTTCGCCATGCACGTCCCCTACGCGCTGCTGATTGGAATCTGCGCGGGGGTGCTCAACTTCATCCCCTACGCCGGGGCGGTGATCGGTTTCATTCCCTCGGTGCTGCTGGCGCTGGCCTACAACGGCCCGACCAACGCCCTGATCGTGGCCGCGCTGTTCGCGGTGATCCAGCAGGTCGACGGCAACTTCGTCGCGCCGCGCGTGCTCAAGGACAACGTCGGGCTCTCGCCGTTCTGGATCATCGTCTCGATCCTGAGCTTCAGCGAGCTGTTCGGGCTGGTCGGGACGTTCCTGGCCGTGCCCGCCGCGGCGATGATCCGCGTCCTGCGCGAGCAGTTCGTGCCGGCCCCGGTCTCGCGCCGGGCCGCGCAGCCCGAGCTGACCCCCGAGCCGCTGGCCGAGAGCGCGGCCACGGGTGCGAGGCGGAGCGGCTGAGGCGCCGAACTCCCGCAGCGTGATCACGCAGTCTTCTCCCAGCCCCGCCGCCGCGGCCCGGGCGCGCGTCGCCAAGGTCGAGGTCGTGGGCGTGCCGATGGACTTGGGCGCCGACCGCCGGGGCGTCGACATGGGGCCCTCCGCGATCCGCTACGCCCGCCTCAAGGAGTCGCTGGAGCGGCTGGGGATCGAGGTGACCGACCGCGGCAACCTGCGCGTGCCGGTGCCCGAGTCGGCTTCCGAGGCGGTGCAGAACGCCAAGTACTTCCCGATCATCCACGCGGTCTGCGAGGAGCTGGCCGAGCTGGTGGCGGGCGTGATCCGCGGCGGCGCCTTTCCGCTCGTGCTGGGCGGCGACCACTCGATCGCGATGGGCACGATCGCCGGCGTGCGGCGCGCGCGCGGCCGCGCCCCGGGCCTGATCTGGGTCGACGCGCACGGCGACATCAACACCCCGACCACCTCGCCCTCGGGCAACGTGCACGGCATGCCGGTCCACTTCGCGCTCGAGGAGGCCTCGGTCGATCCGGCGCGGATGGTGTTCATCGGCCTGCGCGAGGTCGACGACGGCGAGCGCAAACTGATCCGCGAACTGGGCGTGAAGGCCTTCACGATGGCCGACATCGACCGCCTGGGCATGAGCCGCGTCGCCGACGAGGCGCTGGCGATCGTGAGCGAGGGCGAGAGCTCGGTCCACGTCAGCTTCGACATGGACGGCATCGACCCGCAGGAAGCGCCCGGCGTCGGCACCCCGGTGCGCGGCGGCATCAGCTACCGCGAAGCCCACACCCTGATGGAGGCCGTCGCCGCCAGCGGCACCCTGGGCTCGCTGGAGATCACCGAGATCAACCCCATCCTCGACCGCGAGAACCAGACCGCGATCCTGGCCGTGGAGCTGATCCTGAGCGCGCTGGGAAAGACGACGCTCTGACCTTCGACCGAGCCGCCTTCGAGCTGCGGCGCGAGACGTTCGAGGGCATCCTCGCGCCCGAGCTCACGCCCGAGCAGCGCCTGCGCGAGCAGATGGTGGAGCACGCGCGCGCGACCTGCCCGTGCTGCGGCTACCCGACCATCCGGGGCCGGGCCGCGCTCGACATCTGCGCGCTGTGCGGCTGGGAGGACGACGGCCAGGACGACGCCGACCGCAAGCCGCCCGGCGCGCCGCTCCCCGACGCGGTCGTCGGCGGCGTGAACCACGACTACTCGCTGCGCGAAGCGCGCGAGAACTTCGCCCAGTACGTCACCATGTACCGCCCGACCGACCGCGACTTCGAGCACGAGCGCGCGCAGACCAACGTCAAGCGCGCCATCGCCGCGGCCTACGACCGCAGCGTCGACGGCGAGACGACCTTCGCGCAAGCCGACGCGGAAGCACGCGCCCTGATGGACGACCTGGGCTGAGTTCGCGACCGTCCGGATGCTCGTGCGGCATGCTGGCGAGCTGGCAAGTTTGACAACTGGAGCGGACAGGCGTAGGTTGATCCTCTCGGAGGGCGAGGCGACCTATGGCGTTCACCGATTCGTGCGACCTGTATGCCGCGTTCGACGAGGCGGGTGCGAACTTGATCGCGCGCCACGTCATGCGCCAGAGACCATCGCTTTTCAACTACGCGACGGCGTACATCCGAGATCGGCCCAAGTTGGCGTGCGAGCCCGTCGCGGCAACGAAGGACGTTACCGATTACGGGAACGCGCTTTTCCATTTGCAGCTGCCTCTGCCGCTGCTCGGCGCCGACGCGCCGCCGGTCGGCCTGAACTATTGCGTGCAGCTGGTTGAGGCGAAGGTCGACTTCTTCCCGTCGAATGCGATCGCGCTGCCGGCGGAACTCAATGGAAACCTCGCTCCGCAGACGTTCGCGCTGTTCGCGCGGGTGTGCGCGGGACTGGACTGCCTGCCCAACGCATTCATCGATGAGATTTCGCCGTGGCCGCCGTCGCAGCAGCCCAATCCCGGCCCCAACGATCCGGCGGGCCGCGAGCCGGGTCCGACGGCGCCGCCCCCGATCGTGCCGCCGAGCCGGCGGCTGCTGTGCGTTTGCCTCGATGCGTTCCTCGTCGGCCACGTCACGATCGAAAACCTGTTCGGGCGGCCGACGCTCGTCGGCCACGCCGATGCGGTCGACATCGTCGACATCAAGCCCGACGTGCTCGAGGACGCGCTGACGTGCTATCTGCGTGCCACCGTCGAGCTGCTACTGCGCGAGAAACTGACGTTCCCGGTCGTCGGGAGCTTCGTGCCGAACTTCGATTTCCTCAAGCTGCCCAAGATCACGGTCGGGCTCACGCCGAACCCGCCCATCCCCAATAACCCGGCGATCGAGAAAGACGCGATCGCCGTGTTTCTCGACATCACGGTGGGGCCATGAGCCACTTCACGCTGGCCGCGTCGGCGAAAGCGTTCGATCAGATGTTCGCGCTCGTGCGCGACAACTTCAAGGCGTCGACCGGCGACAGCGGGAGCTGGGGACCGTTCACGTACTGCTACGACGTCGCGCTGCACCTCGAGCAAGGGACCGTTCAGCTCAACGACGACGACACGGTCGAGATCAAGGACCTACACGTCGTCTGGGACCAATTGGCGTTCAAAGTGTGCTTCGATCTGCCGGGCTTCTGTATCGGCGGGCAGTGCATCGTACCCGACCCGTTCGACAACTGCTGGGTCTCGCTGCCCAAGATCTGCATCGGCGGCCCGATCTGCCTGCCGCTCGATCTGAGCGGGCTCGTGTCGGACATCCAGGACGTGAAAGCCGGCTTGCGCGCCGTCTACGTCGTCGACCCGCTGCGGCCGCCGGGCATATCCGACCTCAGCGCGGAGTTCCTGGGCAAGAGCAACGCGTGGAAGGTGTTCTTGCGGCCCACGTTCGTCGACGTCATCCCGATCGACCCGGGCGCAACGATCGGCAACCTCTTCGAGAACGCTCTCAAGAAAGCTATCCAAGACGCATTCTCCTGGGTGCCCGGCTGGGCGTGGTCGATCATCTGGAGCATTCTCGGCCCGCTGCTCGACCTCTTCAAGTCGCTGCTGGGCATCGTCGATGACGTCGCGGAGTGGGCGATCGAGCTGCTCAACCACGTCTTCAACTTGTTAGCCTTCGTCGAAACCGCCGTCGCGGAATATCTGGCCGCGAAATACCCGCTGTTCAGCCTCGAAGACCCGTACCCGATCCTCGACGGCCCGCCGTCACACAATCCCATTCCGGTCAAGCTTCCTTTCCGCAAGCTAGCCGCGCACGTCAACCGCCACGAGATGGTGGTGACCGCGGACATCGGAGCGTAAGGCGATGAACGTCGCGGTCCAACCATATCTCTTTCGGCAGACCGGACTGGACAGCGGCAGCCTGACCATGCTCGGCGCGGCCGTGCACCGCTTCACCAAGGCCGGCTCGTACCGCGGCGTGTCGGTTCGCAACGGCGTGCGCGATGCGGTCTTCTACGTGACGGTCGTGGACGGCGACGCGGTCAATCAGGTCGACATCGACCTCGCCTCGCTATCGCTCGACCGCCGCCCGGCGGGCTGTGACTGCGCGCCCGACGGCGGTCGCCGCTTCGTGATCGCCACCCACGGGTACGCGGTGTTCCACGTATCGGGCGGAGCGGGCGGGTTCGCCGTGCACGTCGGCCGAGCCGCGACTGAACCGCAAGCGCGCGAGTTCGACAGCGAACGGCTCGCCGGGGGCGACATGTTCGCCGCGACGGTGCTGCGCCCCGGACGATACTCGGTAGCCGAAATCGTGCGCGGGGGGCCGGGCGCGAAAGCCGAGATGGACGTCGCCTACCCGGCCGCGAGCAAAACCGCATACCAGCCGCCCGGCGTGGTACGCGTCGCGGTGACGGAACGGGGTTTCGAGCCCGCCGCGGTGCGGATGACTGCGTTCCAAGCCTGTCTCTTCACGTGCGCCGCGCCGGCCCGAATCGAGATCGCATTGGTTCGTCCGTACGATGCGCCTGACGGCGCCTGAGCGCAGCCGGGGCCGGTCGCGTCCCGCGGCGCGCCCGCCAGCTCGGGGAAACACAGCTCGAAAGCATACGAAACGCCGAAGGGTGCGTACGCGATGGTGAT
>JASLGJ010000395.1 GCA_030150085.1 Candidatus Elarobacter sp.
AGGTGCATCGGGACGTGGCCCGGGCCCTCGATCATCACCTGCACGTCGTGCTTCCAGGCGATCTTCGTCAGCTCGCCGAGCGTCTCGAGCTCGCCGAACTGGGCCTCGTCGTTGGCGTCGGCCTGGCAGCCGGGGCGCAGCCCGTCGCCGAGCGAGAACGTCACGTCGTACGCCTTCATGATCTCGCAGATCTCGTCGAAGTGCGTGTAGAGGAAGTTCTCCTGGTGGTGGGCCAGGCACCACTTGGCGAGGATCGAGCCGCCGCGCGAGACGATGCCCGTCACGCGGTTCGCGGTCAGCGGAACGTAGCGCAGCAGCACGCCGGCGTGGACGGTGAAGTAGTCCACGCCCTGCTCGGCCTGCTCGATCAGCGTGTCGCGGTAGATCTCCCAGGTCAGCTCCTCGGCCTTGCCGCCGACCTTCTCGAGCGCCTGGTAGATCGGCACGGTGCCGATCGGGACGGGGCTGTTGCGCACGATCCACTCGCGCGTCTCGTGGATGTTCTTGCCGGTCGAGAGGTCCATCACGGTGTCGGCGCCCCAGCGCGCCGCCCAGACCATCTTCTCGACCTCCTCCTCGATCGACGAGCCGATCGCGGAGTTGCCGATGTTGGCGTTGATCTTGACCAGGAAGTTGCGCCCGATGATCGTCGGCTCGAGCTCGACGTGGTTGACGTTGGCCGGGATCACGGCCCGCCCGCGCGCCACCTCGTCGCGCACGTACTCCGGCGCCAAGCCCTCGCGAATCGCGACGAACTCCATCTCGGGCGTGATCTCGCCCCGGCGCGCGTAGTGCATCTGCGAGACGTTGCCGCCCTTGCGGGCGCGCCGGATCGGGCGCGAGCCCGGGAAGCGGATGTCGTTCAGCTCGGGCATCGCCTCGCGCCCCAGGCGGTAGACGGACGAGGCCTTGCTCAGCGTCTCGGTGTCCGCGCGCTTGGCCAGCCACGGCTCGCGCAGGGCCGCGATGCCGGCGCGGATGTCGATCCCGACGTCGGGGTCGGTGAACGGGCCCGAGGTGTCGTGCACGGTGTGGACGGTGCCGTCGCTGACCTGGATCGCGCGGAAGGGGACCCGGATCGTCGGGTCGCTGCCCTCGGCGTAGACCTTGCTCGAAGCCGGGAACGGCTCGCGCGACAGGACGTCGTTGGAGGGGGGGATCATGGTGGCCATCGTGCACTCCTCTTCGCCGGCATGACCCGGATCAGGTGGTAACGGTCGACGGCGCAAGGCACCGCCCTCTCAGCCTCACGGCTCCCGTAGCGTACAGACGACGCTACGTCGCCGCGCCGGAATTGTCAAGAACGTGCAGGCCGTAGGGCGGCGCGAGGGCGCGGTCGTACCTGTGCGCCCATGGCATCCGAGGGCCGCCTCTGGCGCGTGGCCCGACCGCTGCGGCAGGGAAGCGCGGCGGGCTGGATGCGCACGTACTACGACCACCTCTACGAGCTGTTCTTCGTCGCCAAGGACATCGACGACGTCGCGCGCGCCGCGATCCGCCACGCCTACGCCGCCTTCCGCGCGCCGATCATCGCCGTCTGCGTGCAAGAGGGCGAGAACTGGAACGTCCTGCCCTGGCGCCCGCCCGAGCAGCGGGTCGATCCGCTGCGCATCCCGCGCCAGACCGATCCCGCCGGACCGACCTACGAGCCGGGCTACATCGTCGAGATTCCCGACATCCCGGCCTTCTCCGAGCGCTTCGCGTCGATGCGGCCGCTGGCCGAGATCGGGCTGCGCTCGATGGTCGCCGCCGCGTTCGGCACGCGCATCCACGAGCGCGGCTACCTGGCCTTCGTCTCCGAGGGCGAGCAGCACTACAGCGACGACGAGCGCACCCTGATGGCGCTGTTCGCCTTCGCGGTCGGGATCGCGCTCGACCGGGTCGGGGCGGCACCGGCCTGAGACAGCGCGCCTTTCTCCTCCTCGCGGTCGCGCTGATCACGATCGGCGCGTCGGCGGTCTTGGCGCGCTACGCGCTGGCCGGCGGCGGGCCGCTGGGGGTGTCGTTCGCGCGCCTGACCCTGGCCGCGCTCCCGGTCCTGCTCGCCGCGGCGCTGCGCGGCAAGCTGCGCGCGCTCGACGGCCCCACCGAGCGGCGGCTGCTGCTCGCGGGCGCGCTGCTGGCGCTGCACTTCGCGACCTGGATCGGCTCGCTCAACCACGCCTCGGTGGCGATCGCGACGCTGCTGGTCTGCACGACGCCGATCTGGACCGAGCTGTACGCGGTGCTGCGCCGGCGGCGCGTCGACGCGCTCGCCGCGGCCAGCGTGCTGGGCGCGGTGGTGGGCGTGGCGATCGTGGTCGGCGTGCCGGACCGCGCGAACGCGCCGCTGGGGATCGCGCTCGCGCTGGTGGGCGGGATCGTGTTCGGCGCCTACCTGCTGCTGGTGCGCGCGAGCGACCCGCGCTACGGCACGCTCGCCGTCACCGCGCGCACCTACACCTACGCCGCGCTCTGGCTGGGGCTGGCGACGCTGATCGCGCACGACCGCGTCCCGCCGCCGCACGACCTCGGGCCGTGGGCGGCGATCGCCGCGATGGCGCTGTTCTCGCAGATCTTCGGCCACACCGCGCTCAACTCGGCGGTGCGCGTGCTCAGCGCGACCTTCGTCTCCACCGTGACCCTGTTCGAGCCGGTGATCGCCGCGCTGCTGGCGGCCTGGCTGTTCGGCGAGCGCCTGGGCTGGCCGACCGCGGTCGGCGCGGCGGTGATCCTGGGCGCGATCGCGCTGGCGGCCCGCGCCTCGTAGCGCGCGCTGCCGCCGGCGCCCTGCTGAGGTATTGACATCCGCGGCGGTTGCCGTGAAACACTACGCAGAGAACCGCACCACGGCAATCGGTCGCCCGATTCCGGAAAGCGTGCCCTTGCCGAACCCGCTCGTTGCCGTGAACGAGGGGCGTGAAGGAGCGAACGCGATGGCAGCCACCCTCGGACCCGCGGACTGGCGGACCCTCGAAAGCGCGACGGAGATCGTCCCGCCGCACCCGGTCGACGACGACCTCCTCTTGGCGCTCAACCGGCGCTACCGGCCGTTCGGCATCGAGCGCTTCGGCGACGGGACGCTGCTCGTGAGCCCGCCGGCCGGCTTTCGCAGCAGCGTGAAAAACGGGGAGCTGTTCGGGCAGATCTGGCTCTGGAACCGCACGACGGCGGGCGGCGTCGTCACGGAGTCCAGCGGCGGGCTGAAGCTGCCCGACGGCGCGGTGCTGGCGCCCGACGCGACCTACGTCTCGCGCGAGCGCTGGAGCGGCGCGTCCGAGGCCGCGTACCCGCTCCTGGTTCCCGACGCGGCGTTCGAGCTGCTGTCGCCGTCGGACCGACTGCGCACGACCCGCAAGAAGATCGCGGCGTACCTGCGCAACGGCGTGCGGCTCGCGGTGCTGATCGATCCGGTCCGCCGCCGCGTCCACGTCGGCCGTGCGGGCGACAGCGAGGCCCGCGATCTGGGCGAGCTCGCGCTTCTCGACTGCGCGCCGGCGATGCCCGGCTTCGTGCTCGACATCGCGGCGGTCTTCGCGTCCGCCCGGACCGCGCCCGCGCGCTAGAGCCCGTCGCACAGCGCCAGGGCGGCGATCAGCTCGCCGACGCTCCAGGCTTGGGCGGGGCAGCCGCGCGGGGCGTGGGGCGGGTCGCCGTCGGCGATCTCGCAGAGCGTGCCCACCGCATCCAGGTCGAGCGCGCCGAGCAGCGGTTCGACGTAGCCGCGGGCGCGGGCGGGGTCGCCGTACGCGCGCAGGTGGGCGCGCACGAAGGGGCCGAGCAGCCAGGGCCAGACCGTGCCCTGGTGGTAGGCGGCGTCGCGCTGCGCCTGCGGGCCGCTGCAGGTGCCGAGGTAGGCCGGGTCGTCCGGCGCGAGCGTGCGCAGGCCGAGCGGCGTCCACAGCCGTGCCGCGCAGACGTCGACGATCGCGCGCGCTTGCTCCGCGCCGAACGCATCGCCCGCGAGCGCGACCGCGAAGAGCTGGTTGGGGCGCAGCGCCGCGTCGTCGCCGGCCGGTCCGTCGAGCACGTCCCAGCACCAGCCGCGCTCGGCGTTCCAGAAGCGCCGCAGCCCCGCGCGCGTGCGTTCCGCCAGCGCGCGGTACGGCTCGGGCGGGCGGCCGAGCCGCGCGGCGAAGTCCTCGCAGGTGCGCAGCGCGGCGTACCAGAGCGCGGAGATCTCGACCGGCTTGCCGTGGCGCGGGGTGATCACCCGCTGGCCGACCTTCGCGTCCATCCAGGTGAGCTGCACGCCCTCCGCGCCGCCGCGCACCAGGCCGTCCGCGTCGACGCCGATGCCGTAGCGCGTGCCGGCGCGGTAGCCCGCGATCACCGCTTCGAGCGCCGGGAAGATGTCGCGCAGGAACGCGGTGTCGCCCGTGCGCGCGACGTAGGCCCGCACCGCCTCGACGAACCACAGCGAGGCGTCGATCGTGTTGTACTCGACCGGGCCGCCGGCGTCGGGGAAGCGGTTGGGCACCAGCCCGTCGGCGATGGCGGCGGCGAACGTGCGCAGCACCGCGGCCGCGTCGGCCTCCCGGCCGCCGGCGAGCAGCAGGCCGGGCAGCGCGATCATCGTGTCGCGGCCCCAGTCGGTGAACCACGGGTAGCCCGCGATCACCGTCGTGCCGGCGTCCGCTCCCGCGCCGCGCGCGACGACGAACTGGTCGGCGGCCAGCGCCAGCGCGCCGCGCAGCGGCGTGGGCTGCGCGCTC
>JASLGJ010000473.1 GCA_030150085.1 Candidatus Elarobacter sp.
CGACGGCGCTCAGCGCGCCGTCGGCGCCGACGCTCAGGAGCGACAGCGCCGAGGCGTGCAGCGGGTCGGCCGGCGGGGTGCGGAAGGGCGGGACGGGGACGGGCTGGGGCAGGTTCGCATAGCGCATCAGCCCCTCGTCGGTGACCAGGAGCCGGTTGCCGGCCAAGGCGGCGCCGAACGGAAAGAACCCGACCGGCTGGGGCGTCCCGCTCACCGTGCGGGTCGCCAGGTCGATCGTCGCCACGGAATCGCCGGCCTCGTCGACCGCGTAGGCCAGCCGCCCGCCGGGCGCGAGCACCAGCGTGCCGGGAAAGCTGTGGTTGAAGTCGCCGAAGGCCGGGTCGGTCGGGCCGGGGACCGCGATGAGGTGGCGCTCGTCGGGCGTCAGGCGGCCCTGGGCGTCGAGGTCGAAGGCGAAGACCTTGTTGCTCGGCCCGCCCGCCGCGAGCACCAGCGTGTTGCCGGCCCGGGCCGGGTCGGCGACGGCCAGCAGGCCCACCCAGTACGTCTCGTCGGCCGGTGCCGCATAGCGGCTGACGACCGTCATCGAGGCCGTGTCGACCACCGCCAGCGCGTAGCCACCGGTCGCGTTGGGGTCGGTCAGCGAGCGGACCTTGCCCTCGCGCTCATCGTCGTTGGTGACCACCGCGAAGCGGCCGTCGGGGGTCAGCGCGACGCCCAGCGCGTTCATCCCGGTCAGCACGCTGCGCCCGGCCGGGCGCACGATGCGGCCCGAGGGCAGCACCGCGTCGAAGAGCGTGCCCCCGCGCAGGCTGTGCCCGGCGGGCAGGTTCCCGGCCGGCGCGGCGTAGGTCACGGCGACCGGAACGGGGCGGCGGGCAGCTGGAGCGGCGTGGCGAGCCGCGACCGGAGCGCGGTGGCGGGGCGCGGCGGCGGCCGGGACGGCGCACGGCAGGGCGACCGCGGCGGCGAGGCCGGCGAGCGCGGTGAGACGGCGGATCGACACGGGCGCCCGCGTTCGTCCCGCCTGTCGTGGAGTCCGCTCGTGCGGAGCGAGCACGGCGGCGCTACGCGTTCAGCGCGCGCCCGAGGCGTGCCGCCGCTTCGAGCAGCTCCGCGTCGTCGAGGTCGCCGAACGACAGCCGCAGCGCGGCCGGGCCGCTTCGGCTGGGGTACAGCGGGTCGGCCGGCATGACCAGCACGCCCTCGCGGGCGCAGGCCTCGAACGCGGCCTGAGTCGACAGGCGCGCGGGCAGGCGCAGCCAGACGTTCGTGCCGGCCTGGGGCGGGCGCACGTCGGCCCAGGGCAGCGCGCGCGCCAGCGCGTCGACGAACAGGTCGCGCCGGTGGCGGTAGAGCGCGCGCGCACTCTTGAGGTGGCGCGGGTAGGCCGGACCGCGCAGGAAACGCCACAGCGCGCGCTGCGTCAGCGTCGAGGTGAACGAGTCGGTGCGCACCTTGGCGGCCTCGATCGAGGCCCGCATGGTGCCCTTCACGCGCAAGTAGCCGATCCGCAGGGCCGGGAAGATCGACTTGGAGAGCGACTCCATCATCACGACCCGGCCGTCGGTGTCGTAGGCCGCCAGCGGCGGCGGGGCGGGCTCGTCGTAGGTGAACGTCCAGCCGGTCTGGTCCTCGAGGATCACCACGTCGTGGCGCCGCGCCAGCTCGACGATCGCGCGCCCGCGGCGGGCCGGCAGCACCAGCCCGGTCGGGTTCTCGGCGATCGGGCAGATCGCGAACAGGCGCGGGCGGTACTCCGCGAACACCCGCTCGACGTCGTCGATGCGCACCCCGTCGGCGTCGCTGCGCACCTCGACGTAGCTCGCCCCGCGCGCGTCGAACACTCCCAGCGTGCCGGGATAGGTGGGCGACTCGGACGCCACCACCGCGCGCTCGGCGAGCAGCACCGAGGCGATCAGGTCGGCGCCCTGCTGCGCGCCCGAGGTGACGATGATCTCGTCGGCCCGCGCGTCGCAGCCGCGCGCCGCCAAGCCCTCGGCCAGCGTGGCGCACAGGTCGGGGTCGCCGGTGTTGGCACGGTACTGCATCGCCTCGGGCGGGTCGTCGGCGAACGTGCGCTGCATGGCGCGCGAGAAATCCGCCAGCGGAAAGGTCTCGGGGGCGGGGTGCGCGGTGGCCAGCGAGATGACGCCCGGCGCGCGCGCCTGCGCCAGCCGGTCCATCACGCCCTCCATCCGCTCGCCTCGCGACAAGAGCGAGGGCTCCCAGGTGCGCGCGAACGGCTCGGCCGCCGGGCGCTGCGGCGCGACGAACGTGCCGCGCCCGACCCGCGAGACGATCCGCCCCCGCGCGGCCAGCGTCTCGTAGGCCTGCGAGACGGTCACCAGCGCGACGTCGAGCTGCTCGGCCAGGCTGCGGATCGGCGGCAGGCGCTCCTCGGGCGCGAGCTCGCCGGCCTCGATCGCGGTCGCCAGCGCGTCCGCGATCTGGACGTAGAGCGGGCGCGCGTCGCGCGGGTCGAGGGCTATCGCCGGCAGCATCGCATCGGGCCGCCGCGCCGCGCGCCCCTCAGCGCTCGTCCAGGCGGTACCCGATCCCGCGGACGCTGGAGATCGCGAGCGGCGCGCTGACCTCGGTCAGCTTCTTGCGCAGCGCGGCGACGTGCACGTCGACCACCCGCGTCGGCACGCCCGAGACGTCGTTCCAGACCCGTTCGAGGATCTGCGCCCGGGTCAGCAGCTTGCCGGCGTTCTCCGCCAGATACCACAAGAGCCGGAACTCCAGCGCGGTCAGGGTCGCGCTCTTGCCGCCGTGCTCGAGGGTGTGGAAGTCGCGCACCAGGGTCGCGCCGCCGGTGCTCAGGCGGCCGTCCTGGTCGCTCTTGCGCGAGCGCTCGCGCCGGCGCAGGAACGACTGCACGCGCGCCACGAGCTCGTTGCCGTTGAACGGCTTGCGGATGTAGTCGTCGGCCCCCAGGCCGAGGCCCTTGAGGACGTCGTTCTCGCTGGAGTGCGCGCTCACCATGAGGATGAACGCGTCCGACGAGTTCGCAAGCGACGTGCACACGTCCAGGCCCGAGATGTCGGGCAGCTCGACGTCGAGCAGCACCACCGCGGGCTTGAAGAGCGGCTCGGCTTCGAGCCCGGCCGAGCCGGTCGCGGCCAGCCGCACCTCGTAGCCCGCCTTCTCGAGGATGACCTTCTCGAACTGGGCCACGTCGGCGTCGTCCTCGACGATCAGGATCCGGTCCGACATCAACGCGTCCCGGCGGGCTCGGTCGCCGCCTCGTCGTCGGGTATGAGCAGCTCGCGCCGGGCCACGCCGTCGTCGATGGCGGCCTGCACCACCGCCTGCGCGACCGCGTCGACCACCCGGGTGTCGAACACGCTGGGGATGATGTACTCGGCCGAGCGCTCCTCGCCGACGATGCTCGCGATGGCGCGCGCGGCGGCCAGCTTCATGCCCTCGGTGATGCGCCGCGCGCGGCAGTCGAGCGCGCCGCGGAAGATGCCGGGGAAGGCCAGCAGGTTGTTGATCTGGTTGGGGAAGTCGCTGCGCCCGGTGCCGATCACCGCCGCGTAGGGCCCCGCCAGGTCGGGCATCACCTCGGGGGTCGGGTTGGCCATCGCGAACACGATCGGGTCGCGCGCCATCGTGCCGATCCACTCCGGCTGCAGGATGCCCGGCGCGCTCACCCCCACGAACACGTCCGCGCCCACGAGCACTTGCTGCAGCGTCCCGCGCCGGTTCTCGCGGTTGGTGTGCTCGGCCAGCCAGGTCCAGTGCGAGTTGGCGTACGTGTCCTGGCGGTTGATCGCGCCGTCGCGGTCGACCGCGATCACGTCGCGCACGCCCGCGGCGAGCATCATCTTGATGGTCGCGGTGCCGGCCGCGCCGCTCCCGGTCAGCACGATGGTGAGGTCTTCCATCCGCTTGCCGACGACCGCGGCGGCGTTCATCAGCGCGGACAGGATCACCACCGCGGTGCCGTGCTGGTCGTCGTGCATCACCGGGATGTCGAGCTCTTCGACCAGACGCCGCTCGACCTCGAAGCAGCGCGGCGCGCTGATGTCTTCCAAGTTGATGCCGCCGAAGATCGGGGCGATGCGCTTGGCGGTCTCGACGATCTCGTCGACGCTCTTGGTGTCCAGGCAGATCGGGAAGGCGTCGATGTCGGCGAACTGCTTGAAGAGCATGCACTTGCCCTCCATCACCGGCGCCGCGCCGTAGGGCCCGATGTCGCCCAGGCCCAGCACCGCGGTGCCGTCGGTCAGCACGCAGACGGTGTTGCGCTTGATCGTCAGGGCGTAGGCCTTGTTGGGGTCCTTGGCGATCGCGCTGGAGACCCGCGCCACGCCCGGCGTGTAGACGGTCGAGAGGTCCTGGCGGGTCTTGACCGGGCGGGTGATCCCGGTCCGGATCTTGCCTCCCAGGTGGGCCAGGAAGGTGGCGTCGGAGACGTTGACGATGCGGACCCCGTCGACCGCCTCGACCGCGTGCCGGACCTGATCGCCGACGGCTTCGCTGGGTACGTTGACGGTGACGTCCCGGGTGATGGTCGTCTTGCCCACCGTGCGAGTGTCGACCGCGCCGACCATCCCCCCCGCGTTGCCGATCGCTTGCGCGAGGATCCCGAACGACCCCGGCTCGTTGGGAGTCTCCAGCCGCATGACGAGCTGGGTGCCGATGGAAGGACTGGTCGCCATCGCTGCTCGGTACGGTACCGCGGCGCATGTGTCCTCGCCCACAGCGCGGAAGAACGTCAGCTCGCGCCCTGCCCCTCGCCAGCTCCCTCGTCGACCTCTCCGGGCGGTCGACCGTCGACGAAAGGTCCTTCGGAAGGCATGCTACAGGTATGACACCGGTCACGGCCGCCGCCGCGGGAGCGCTGGGTTCGCTCGCGGTCATCGCCGCGTGCACGGGCCGCGCCCTGCGCGCGCCGGCTCTCGCGGCGGAGTCCGCCCTGGCGGCGGGCATCGCCGCGCTGGCCACGGCGCTGGGCGGCGACGGCGTTCTGATCTGGATGGCGCTGGTGCTCGGGCTGGCCGCTGTGGCGCGCTACGCCCAGGCGGTGCTCCGGGCGAGCGGCGACGGCTCGGCCCGTCTGGTGGCCCAGCTCGAGCGCGAGAGCGCGGCCAAGAGCCGCTTCGTGCCGCGCACCCTGATCGACCGCCTGGGCTACCGCTCGCTCTCGGAGGTCGCGATCGGCGACCGCGCGACCGAGTCGATGACGGTGCTCTTCGCCGACATCCGCGACTCGACGAGCCTGACCGAGAAGCTCTCCTCCGAAGCCGCCTTCGCGCTGGTGGCCGACTTCTTCGCCCGCTCGGCCAAGGTCGTCCACGCCTACCGCGGGACGGTCGACAAGTACCTGGGCGACGGCTACATGGCGCTCTTCCCGCGCCGGGTCGAGGACGCGCTCGACGCGGCCCTGGCCCTCCAGCGCGAGGTCGCGCAGATGAACCGCGAGGCAGCCGGCCCGCAAATCGCGGTCGGCGTGGGCCTGCACACCGGCCCGGTGACCTTCGGCACGGTCGGCGACGCGCGCCAGATCGACACCACGATCGTCTCCGACGCGGTCAACACCGCCAAGCGGGTCGAGGGCCTGTCCAAGAAGCTGGGCGTGCCGGTCGTCGCGACCGAGGACGTGATGCACGCCGTGCGCGAGCCGGCCCGCTACGTGATCCGCTCGCTGGGCCTGCAGCAGGTCCACGGCAAGCGCGACCCGCTCGACGTGTTCGCGGTCGATCTGGCCCGGGAAGCGCCGGCCGCCGACGACGGCTCGGCCGACACCTCGAAGACCACCGTGTGATCGAGTCCGCCCCGGGGCGGCGGGGGGGCGGCGCCGCGCCCGACCCGGCCACGCACCTGCGCGATCTCGGCCTCCAGCTCCTCGACCAGCGCGCCCGCGCCGTAGAGGTCCGGGCTCGCGCCGGCGGGCAGTGCGTCGGCCAGCCGGCGCAGGTGCGTGGCCGGGTCGGGCGCGGCGCCGCGCCCCAGCCGCCGC
>JASLGJ010000484.1 GCA_030150085.1 Candidatus Elarobacter sp.
CGGCGACCGCCGTGCCGACCGGCGCGAGCGGCGGTTCGTCCGCGTCGTGCGCGGTCACGCCGGAAGGCGAGATCGGGCCCTACTTCGCCGACGACTCGGCGGCCGGCTTCAACCGCAGCAACCTCCTCTCCAACCTCGACGGCACGCAGACCCAGACCGGCGTGCCGCTCAGCCTGACCGTCGTGGTGCGCGACGCGCAGAAGAGCTGCGCCGCGGTCGCGGGCGCGCAGGTCGACATCTGGCACTGCAACGCCTCGGGCGTCTATTCGGACGAAGGGGTGGAGAACACCACCGGCCTGACCTGGCTGCGCGGCTACCAGCTCAGCGACGCGAACGGCGCGGTGACGTTCACGACGATCGTGCCGGGCTGGTACCAGGGCCGCACGACGCACATCCACCTGCGCGTGCGCTCGTCGTACAGCCAGGCCTCGTCGACCTCGGACGGCTCGAACACGACCCAGGTGTTCTTCCCGCAGAGCCTGGTCGACACGCTGAGCACCAGCGTCGCGCCGTACAGCGCGCACGGCACCAATCCCACCACCAACGCCGGCGACCGCGTCTACGCGCAGCAGACGAAGGGCACGATGCTGCTCAGCCTCAGCGGCAGCACGGCGAGCGGCTACAGCGCGACGATCGCGGTGGACCTGCCGATCACGGCGAGCTGAGGCAGCAGCAGGTTTACGCGGCGGTGTCGACGCTCATACGCTCGACGAACGCCGGAGTCGGCTCGGGGATGACGGCACCGTCCTCGATCATGCCGGCGAGGTGCAGCTCGATCGCACGTGCGACCGTGACGCTCGCCGGCCGCACGCTGGTGGCCCGTCACCAAGACCCGCTGGCTGCTGCTCCAGAAGTGGGCCGACGGCGACTTCGTCGACGACTACGACGACGGGCCGAAAACGGTGCAGCGGCTCGAGGACCTGCCCCCGGCCGAGCAGCCCGCGACGCTCGACCGCGCCGCGCTCCACTGGTGCATGGGCGATGCTGCGCCCGAACCCGGAATTCACTCGCGTGCGGTTCGGCGGGATCGGGCGGCGCTGAACGCCTAGCGCTCCAGCAGGCTGAAGAAGCGGTCCACCCGGGCGTGGTCGTAGCTGCGGTCGGCGGCGCGCTCGCGTTCGGTCCAGGCGCGGAAGGCGGCCAGGTCGAGCTCGGGGCGGTGGGCGCGGGCCACGGCGAGCGCGACGTCGAGGGCGGAGCGGTCGCCCCAGGCCCAGTAGTGCAGGAAGCGGTCGCGCACGACGTCGGTCGGGGTCAGCACGTGGAGCAGGCCGTTCGCGCGGCGGTCGGTGCGCCAGGCCGTGACCGGCTCGCGGCCGACGGCGAGCGGGCCGAGCGGGAACTCGATCGTGTACGGCAGGCCCTCGCGGCGGTAGAAGTCCTCGGTGCGCAGGTAGCCGATGGTCGCCATCGCGCGGTCGACGACGTGGCGCGCGGCGCCGACGTGGAGCACGAAGTCGACGTCGAGCGACTGGTAGCGCTCGGGCACGTAGTACGCCGCCGCGCTCCCGCCGCACAGCACCGCCGTCTCGCCCGCGCTGTCGAGCACCGTGCACGCGGCGAACGCCACGTCCACCAGGCTGGCGTCATCGTCCAGCGTCACAGCGGCTTGCCGATGCGGCGGGGGCGCTCGCGCGAGGTGCGGGCGCGCTCGCGCACTTCGGGGTAGGCTTCGACCAGGCGCTCGAGCAGCGCGCGCAGCTCGACGGCGCCGTACCAGCGGCGGTTCAGCACGACCACGCGCGAGCGGCCGATCTCGCGCGAGACGACCACGCCCGCGCGCTCGAGCGCGATCACGGCGCGGTGGACGGCGGTCGAGCTGGCGTCGATCTGGCGCGCCAGCTCGCGCACGTGGAGGCCGTTCTCGGTCAAGGCCAGGCGGGTCAGGACGCGGTCGCGCAGCACGGTGCCGAACAGGGCCGGGCGGAGGTCGTCGCGCACGCCCTCATTGTTCCGGATTTTGGGACACGTGTCAACCAAAGGGGAACGGTCCGGGGGAGCACCCTGCCGCCGCCCCGGCGAACCCCATGCACGTCATGCAGCAGGATCATCCGAACAGTTTCTCCGCGCGCGACACGCTGCGCGTCGGCGGCCGCGAGTACACCTACTACCGCTTGGGCGCTTTGGCCGAGCGCGGACACGACCTCGCGACGCTGCCCTACTCGCTCAAGATCCTGCTCGAGAACCTGGTCCGCTTCGAGGACGGGCGCTCGGTCGGCAAGGCCGACATCGAAGCGCTCGCGTCGTGGCAGCCCAGCGCGGGCTCGGCCAAGGAGATCGCGTACCGCCCGGCGCGCGTGCTGCTGCAGGACTTCACCGGCGTGCCGTGCGTGGTCGACCTGGCCGCGATGCGCGACGCGATCGCGCAGTTCGGCGGCGACCCCAAGCGCATCAACCCGCTCCAGCCGGTCGAGCTGGTGATCGACCACTCGGTGCAGGTCGACGCCTGGGGCAGCGACGCGGCGTTCGAAAAGAACGCCGAGCTGGAATTCGCGCGCAACGGCGAGCGCTACGCGTTCCTCAAGTGGGGCCAGTCGTCGCTGGACGGCTTCCGCGCCGTGCCGCCCGACACCGGGATCGTCCACCAGGTCAACATCGAGTACCTCGCGCGCGTGGTGTTCGGCGCCGGCGGCGCGGGCGAGCCGCACCCGCAGGGCACGACGGTCGCGTATCCCGACACCGTCGTCGGCACCGACTCGCACACCACCATGGCCAACGGGCTGGGCGTGCTGGCCTGGGGCGTGGGCGGCATCGAGGCCGAGGCGGCGATGCTCGGCCAGCCGGTGACGATGCTGATTCCGGCGGTGATCGGGTTCGAGCTGACCGGGCGCTTGCGCGAAGGCGTCACCGCGACCGACCTCGCGCTGCAGATCACCCAGATGCTGCGCAAGAAGGGCGTGGTCGGCAAGTTCGTCGAGTTCTACGGCACCGGCTTGTCGCAGCTTCCGGTCGCCGACCGCACCGTGATCGGCAACATGTCGCCGGAGTACGGCTCGACCGTCGCGATCTTCCCCATCGACGCGCTGACGCTGGAGTACCTGCGCCTGACCGGGCGCTCGCAGGAGCAGATCGACCTGGTCGAGGCCTACGCCAAGGCGCAGGGCATGTTCCGCACCGACGACTCGCCCCAGCCGCGCTTCAGCGATACGCTGCAGCTCGACCTGGGCGACGTGGTGCCCAACCTGGCCGGCCCGCGCCGCCCGCAGGACCGCGTGCCGCTCAGCGACGTGAAGTCGACCTTCGCCACCGCGCTGGGCGAGTGGCAGAGCGCGCGCGGCACCACCCCGCCCGCGCCGGCGAGCACGAACGGCGGCGGCACCGCGGTCGCGGCCGACCCGCGCACGGAATTGTCGGACGGCGCGGTGGTGATCGCGGCGATCACCTCGTGCACGAACACCTCCAACCCCGCGCTGCTGATCGGGGCCGGGCTGCTGGCGAAGAAGGCCGTCGAGAAGGGCCTGGCGGCCAAGCCGTGGGTGAAGACCTCGCTCGCGCCGGGCTCGAAGGTCGTCACCGACTACCTGCTCAAGGCCGGGCTCACGCGCTACCTCGACCAGCTCGGGTTCAACCTGGTCGGCTACGGCTGCACGACCTGCATCGGCAACAGCGGCCCGCTCGGCGAGGACGTCGCCAAGACGGTCGCCGATCAGGACCTGATCGTCGCCGCGGTGCTCTCGGGCAACCGCAACTTCGAGGGCCGCATCCACCCGCAGGTGCGCGCCAACTACCTGGCCTCGCCGCCGCTGGTCGTGGCCTACGCGCTGGCCGGGCGGATGGACGTCGACCTCACCAGCGAACCGCTGGGACGCGGCGCGGCCGGCGAGGACGTGTACCTCAAGGACATCTGGCCGACCAGCGCCGAGGTCGACGCGGCGCTCGCCGCGGCGGTGTCGGACCAGCTCTTCCGGGCCCGCTACGCCGACGTGTTCGCGGGCGACGCGCGCTGGTCGTCGATGCAGGTTCCCACCGGCGAGCGCTACGCTTGGGACGAGCACAGCGAGTACGTGAAGCGCCCGCCGTACTTCGACGGCATGGACAAGCAGCCCGCGCCGGTGCGCGACATCGTCGGCGCGCGCGCGCTGGCGGTGCTGGGCGACAGCGTCACCACCGACCACATCTCGCCCGCCGGCAACATCGCCAAGTCGTCGCCGGCCGCGAAGTACCTGATGTCCAAGGGCGTGCAGCCGGCCGACTTCAACTCCTACGGCGCGCGGCGCGGCAACCACGAGGTGATGGTGCGCGGCACGTTCGCCAACATCCGGCTGCGCAACGCGCTCGTGCCAGGCGTGGAAGGCGGCGTGACGCGCTACCTCCCGACCGGCGAGCAGATGTCGATCTTCGACGCCTCGGAGAAGTACCGCGCCGACGGCACGCCCCTGATCGTGCTCGCCGGCAAGGAATACGGCTCGGGCTCGTCGCGCGACTGGGCGGCGAAGGGGCCGTATCTGCTGGGCATCAAGGCCGCGATCGCGGAGTCGTTCGAGCGCATCCACCGCTCGAACCTGATCGGGATGGGGATCGTGCCGCTGCAGTACCCGGCGGGCGAGACGCGCGAGTCGCTGGGCCTGACCGGCGAGGAGACGTTCGCGATCGAGGGCCTGGCGGCGAAGCTCGAGCCGGGCATGCTCGTCAAGGTGACCGCCACCGCGGCCGACGGCACGGCCAAGACGTTCACCGCGCTGGTCCGCATCGACACCCCCGACGAGGCGGACTACTACCGCCACGGCGGCATCCTGCAGTACGTGCTGCGCGCGCTGGCGAGCGCTTGACGTGAGGGCAGCGGTATTCGGGACGCCTCTCGCGTAGAGGGCCCGATGATCCCCCGTCAGGTCGCGCTCCTGTCGTTCGAGGGCCCCGATCGCTACGCGTCGATCGGGGGCCTCGGTACCCGCGTCACGCAGCTCGCCCGGGCACTGGGGGCCGCCGGCCACGAGGTCCAGCTCTTCTTCGTCGGCGACCCCCACGCCAAGCCCGTCCAGCCGAGCGATCCCGGGGTCACGCTGCGGCGCTGGTCGCAGTGGCTCTCGC
The DNA here is from genome assembly GCA_030150085.1 of Candidatus Elarobacter sp. Taxonomy (GTDB): domain Bacteria; phylum Vulcanimicrobiota; class Vulcanimicrobiia; order Vulcanimicrobiales; family Vulcanimicrobiaceae; genus Vulcanimicrobium. The sequence goes on from JASLGJ010000484.1 coordinate 5,029, forward strand.
GCCAGCACCCGCGCAACGCCTACGACGGCGAGCCGGCCAAGGTCCACGACTGGGAGGTCAGCCTGCCGCGCTGGATCGTCGAGGAGATGCTCGTGCCGGCGCAGGCCGCGGGCGAGCGGGTGCTCGTGATCTGCGAGGAGTGGCAGACCGCCAACGTCGCGATCGCGGTCGACCGCCTGGCGCGCGAGCGCGGCGTGCGCGGCGCGCTGACCCTGATGTGGAACGCCAACAACACCTACGGCTTCGAGCGCATCCACTGGCCCACGCTCACCCGCGCGGCCGCCGTCACCGCGGTGAGCAAGTACATGAAGTTCACTTTGCTCGAGTGGAACGTGCACGCGCTGGTCATCCCCAATGGCATCGACCATGCGCTGCTCGCCGGCGCCGATCCCGAGCAGACCACCGCGCTGAAAGCCGCCTTCGGTGAGCGCCCGACGCTGGTCAAGGTCGGCCGCTTCGACCCCGACAAGAACTGGCTCCAGGCCGTCGACGCGCTGGCCGAGCTGCGCGCGAGCGGGATCGACGCGCGCCTGATCGTGCGCGGCGGCAAGGAACCCTACGGCGACGTGGTGCTGGGCCGCGCGCGCGACAAGCAGCTCGCGGTCGAGCGGCTGGCCTACGAGGGCAGCGACTGGCGCGAGTTCACCGCCCGTCTGGCGGTCGTCGAAGCGCCGGTCGTGCATGTGCGGGCGTTCCTCGACGAGGCCACGCTCTACGCGCTCTACGCCGCGGCCGACGCAGTGCTGGCGAACAGCGGCAAGGAGCCCTTCGGGCTGGTCGGGCTGGAAGTGATGGCCGCGGGCGGGATCGCGGTCTGCGGCGCGACCGGCGAAGAGTACGCCGAGCCGTTCGTCAACGCGATCGTCTGCGACACCGCCGACGGGCGCGAGCTGGCCGCCTACCTGCGCGCGCTGCTGACCGACCCCGGGCTGGCCGACACGCTGCGCCGCAACGGCGCGGAGACCGCCGCGCGCTACACCTGGACCCACGCGCTCGACGCGCTCGGCCGCAAGATCGCCTACGTCGACGCGATCGCGAGGTGAGCGCATGCCGAGCGTCCTGATCACCGGCGGCAGCCGCGGCATCGGCGCCGCGACCGCGCTCCACGCCGCACGCGCCGGCTACGACGTCGCGCTGACCTACGTCTCCGAGCCCGACGCCGCGCACCGCGTCGTCGCCGAGATCGAGGCGCTCGGCACGCGCGCGCTCGCGATCCAGGCCGACGTCGCGTCCGAAGCCGACGTCGTGCGCGCGTTCGGCGCGGTCGACCAGGCCTTCGGCCCGCTCGACGCGCTGGTCGCCAACGCCGGCATCACCGGCCGCTTCTCGCGCGTCGACGAGGTCGACACGGCGCTGCTCGAGCGCGTGCTGGCGGTCAACGTCACGGGCGCGTTCCTGTGCTGCCGCGAGGCGATCCGCCGCATGTCGACCGCGCACGGCGGGCGCGGCGGCGCGATCGTCACCGTCTCCTCGCGCGCCGCGGTGCTGGGCTCGCCGGGCGAGTACGTCCACTACGCCGCCTCCAAGGCCGCGGTCGACACCCTGACCCGCGGCCTGGCCAAGGAAGTCGGCCCCGAGGGCATTCGCGTCAACGCGGTCGCACCCGGTCCGATCCAGACCGACATCCACGCCCGCAACGGCCGCCCCGAGCGCCTGGCCGCGATGGCCGGCACGATCCCGCTGCGCCGCCCCGGCACGTCCGACGAGGTCGCGGCCGGCATCCTCTGGCTGCTCTCGCCCGAGGCGGCCTACGTCACCGGCGCGATCCTCGACATCGGCGGCGGCCGCTAGCGGCGCATCTCCCGCGCCGGAACTTTCTTCCGCCGGAGAGCGGGCTGCGGCCGCTCGCTCTTTCACCCGATATATGGTAGACTGACATGTCGCCCCGGAAGGACGACACCTCTTGCGCGATCTCTCGAATGGACGAGCGACCTCGCGCTCTCTTCGAAAGATTCGATTGCAGACCGATTTCGACGCGCTGGGCCTCAGCCCGGCGCTCCTTCAAGCCGTGCGCGAGCTCGGCTTCAGCACCCCCACGCCCGTGCAGGCCCAGGCCATTCCGGCCGGGCTGGCCGGCAAGGACGTGCTGGCCTCGGCTCAGACTGGCACCGGCAAGACCGCCGCCTTCGGCATCCCGCTGATCGAGCGCCTGGCCCCCCTCGCGCGCAAGAAGACCCGGGCCCTGATCCTGGCCCCCACCCGCGAGCTGGCGGCCCAGATCGCCCAGCACCTCACGGCGCTGGCCAAGCACACCGGCCTGCGGGTCGCCTCCGTCTACGGCGGGGTCGGCTTCGGGGCCCAGATCGCGGCCTTCCAGCGCGGGACCGAGATCATCGTGGCCTGCCCGGGCCGCCTGCTCGACCTCATGCAGCAGGGCAACGCCCGGCTCGACGACGTCTCCGTGCTCGTGCTCGACGAAGCGGACCGGATGCTCGACATGGGCTTCCTGCCCGTGGTGCGCCGCATCGCCGCCAAGGTCCCGGCCGCCCGCCAGACGCTGCTCTTCTCCGCCACCATCGCGCCCGAAGTGCTCAAGCTGACCCGCGACCTGCTGCGCGACCCGGTGCGCGTCGAGACCGTGCCGCAGAGCGCGTCGACCACCGCGACCGGCATCACGCACACCGCGTACACGATCGACCAGCAGCGCAAGACGGATCTGCTGCTCGAGCTGCTCAAGGACAACAACATCTACAGCGCGATCGCGTTCACCCGCACCAAGGCGCGCGCCAACCGGCTCGCGCTCGCGC
>JASLGJ010000501.1 GCA_030150085.1 Candidatus Elarobacter sp.
CGATGCTCAGCCGCGCGCGCGCCACGCGCGGGTCGGCGAACAGCGCGTCGAAGATCGCCTCTCCGAGCCGCTCGAGCAGCGCGAAGCGCTCGCGCGCAACGATCCGCACGATCTCCGCGTGCACGTCGGCGTAGCTGACCGTGTCGGCGAGCGCGTCGCTGGCCCGCGCCGCGCGCAGGTCCAGCTCGAAGGCCAGGTCGATGTCGAACGGCTGCGCGACGTCCTGCTCGCCCGGGTTCGCGCCGTGGTGCCCCCAGGCCCGAATCCCGCGCAGCTCGATGGTGTCCGGGGAGACGCCGCTTGCGAGCGGCCGCGCGTTCACGGCAGGCGCTCTTGCCAGCCGGCGGGGCGCCAGCCGCGCACGATCGCGTCGGCGACGCGCACCACGTCGCCCTGCTCGGCCACGTCGTGCACGCGCACGACGTCGATCCCCGCCGCGACGGCCAGCGCGACGGTCGCCGCGGTGCCGAACTCGCGCGCCTCGACGCCGCGCCCGGTCAGCTTGCCGATGGTGGACTTGCGCGAGGTCCCGAGCAGGGTCGGAAAGCCGAGCCCGACCAGGCGCGGGAGCGCGCCCAGGATGGCGAGATTGTGCTCGGGCAGCTTGCCGAAGCCGATGCCGGGGTCGAGGATCACGTGCTCGGCCGGGATCCCCGCCCGCACGCAGCGCGCCGCCGCGTCGGCGAGAAAGCGCAGCACCTCGTCGACCACGTCGCGCTCGTAGACCGCGACGCGCTTGTTGTGCATCGCCACCAGCGGCGCGCCGGTCTCGGCCGCGGCCGCAATCAGCTCGTCGGGTGCGCCCCAGATCGAGTTGAGCAGGTCGCCGCCCGCCGCGCGCGCGGCCCGGAAGACGGCGGGCTTGAAGGTGTCGACCGAGACGATCGCCGCGGGCAGGCGGGCGCGGATCGCGGCCAGCGCGGGCAGCAGGCGCGCGCGCTCGGTGTCGTCGCCGATCGGCGCGTAGCCGGGCCGGGTCGACTCCGCCCCGACGTCGATCAGGTCCGCGCCCGCCGCCGCGTGCGCCGCGGCCTTCTCCGCCGCCGCCGCGGCGTCGCCGACCCCGTCGCCCGAGAACGAGTCCGGCGTGACGTTGACGATCCCCATCAGGTACGTGCGCGCGCCCCAGGGCAGGACGCGCCCGCGCACCCGCAAGCCGCCGCGCGCGGCGAACGCCGGCGGCCTCATCGCCCGGGCGCGCTCACTGGACGCCGCTGGTCAGCACGTTGGCGACCCACCACGCGCGCAGCTCGGCGACGATGAAGGTCGAGCCGGTCACCACGATCACGTCGTCGGCGTCGGCGTTGCGGCGCGCGATCGAGAACGCGTCGGTGGGATCGTTGATGGCGCGCCCCCAGCCGCCCAGCGAGTCGGCGATCGAGGCCAGGCGCTGCGGGCGCATGGCGTTGCGCCCCGCGACGGAGAACGTCGTGAAGGTGAACGAGCCGGGCAGGGTCAGGAACGGGCGGATCACTTCCTCGGCGTCCTTCGACTCGCCGATCGCCATCACGAAGATGAAGCGCTTGCCGGGGAACGTCTCCTGCAGCGCGCGGACCAGGTGGGCGGCCTTGTCGGGGTTGTGCGCGACGTCGAACACCACGCCCGGGTGCGAGGGGAAGAACTCCATCCGGCCCGGGATCTGCAGGCGCGCGAAGCCGGCCTCGATCGCGGCGCGCGCCGGGCGCAGCGCGGGCCCGAGCTGCTCGAGCGCGCGGATCGCGGTCGCCGCGTTCTCCTGCTGGAAGCTGCCCAGGATCGGCAGCGACAGCTCGTAGCGGTCCTCGGGCGTGACGACCGCGAAGGACTGCCCGTAGCGCTGCCCGCTGCGGGCCTCGATGGCGGCCGTCGCCGCGACGGAAATCAGCGGCGCGCCGGCCTCGGCCGCGGCGTGCTCGATCACGCTCAGCGCGCTGCCGCGCGCGTTGGTCACCAGCGGAATGCCGCGCTTGGCGATGCCCGCCTTGTCGCGCGCGATCTCCTCGACCGTGTCGCCCAGGATGTCGGTGTGGTCGAGCGCGACGTTGGTGATCACGGCGACCTGCGGGCGCAGCACGTTGGTGCCGTCGAGCAGGCCGCCCACGCCGGCCTCGACCACCGCCACGTCGACCTTCTCGCGGGCGAACCACAGGAACGCCAGCGCGAGCAGCAGCTCGTAGTAGGTCGGGCGGCCGTGGTCGTAGCCGGGCCGCTCCATCGCGGCCTGCATCTCGCCGACCAGCTCGCCGAAGGCTTCCTCGGGAATCGGCAGCCCGTCGATGCGCGCGCGCTCGGTGACGCTGCTCAGGTGCGGCTTGGTGTGCAGGCCGGTGCGCTTGCCGGCCGCCTGCAGGGCGGCGGCGAGCATGGTCGAGGTCGAGCCCTTGCCGCTGGTGCCCGCGACGTGGAGGGTGGGATAGCGGTCCTGCGGGTTGCCGAGCGCTTCCAAGAACGCGCGGAAGCGGTCGAGCCGGTTCGTCATCCGGCGCGAGGCGTGCTCGTTGATCAGCCCGACCAGGTACGATTGCGCCGCCTGAAATGTCATCCGCCGTGAGACCCCGCAGGATGCCGGTCTGTTTCCACGTCGGCCAGCAGGTCCAAACCGTGCGGGAGCGACTCGACGATCACGTCGAGCGTCTCGCGCACGCCCTTGGGGCTGCCCGGCAGGTTCACGATCAGCGAGCGGTTGCGCACCCCGGCCAGCGCGCGCGAGAGCATCGCCCCGCGGGTGTGGCGCATCGAGGCCGTCCGCATCGCCTCGGCGATCCCCGGCACCTCGTAGTCCAGCACGGCGGCGGTGGCCTGCGGGGTGCGGTCGCGCCGGCCCAGGCCCGTGCCGCCCGAGGTCAGCACGAGCCGGGTCGGGCCGTCGCACAGCTCGATCAAGGCGGCCTGCAGCGCGGCCGGGTCGTCGGGCAGGATGCGCTCGTCGTCGATGGCCAGCGGGTGGCCGAGCAGCGCGTCGCGCACGACCGGGATCACCAGGTCGGGCCGCTCGCCCGAGTGGGCGCGGTCCGAGAGCACGATCACCGCCACCGGGTACGTTCCCGTCGTCACGAGGAGGCGCTCCAGTCGCCGGACTTGCCGCCGGTCTTCTCCAGCAGGCGCACGCTCTCGACGGTGATGCCCTTGTCGAGCGCCTTGCACATGTCGTAGACGGTCAGCGCGGCGATGCTCGCCGCGACCATCGCTTCCATCTCGACCCCCGTCTGGCCGTGGGTGGTGGCGCGGGCCTCGATGCGCAGCGTCGTCGCGTCGTGCCAGCCGCAGGCGACGTCGACCGCGCCGAGCGGAATCGGGTGCGCGAGCGGGATCAGCTCGCCGGTGCGCTTGGCCGCCATGATACCGGCCAGCTGCGCCGCGACGAAGGCGTCGCCCTTCGGCAGCGTCGCGGCCCGCAGCGCGTCGGCCGCGGCCGGGGTCAGCCGCACGCGCGCCTCGGCCCGCGCGGTGCGCGCGGTGCTCGCCTTCGCGCCCACGTCGACCATCGTCAGCGAGCCGTCGGCGGCGATGTGCGACGGCTTGGGCGCGCTCACAGGAACTCCAACCCGCGCGCGGCCGGCACGAGCTCGTTCTCTTCCAGCCAGGCCCGGTCGTAGAGGCGCGAGCGGTAGCGCTCGCCGCCGTCGCAGAGCACGGTCACGACCCGGCTGCCTTCGGGCAGCGTGCGGGCGTAGCGGGCCGCGGCGGCGACGTTGAGCGCGGCCGAGCCGCCCACGAACAGGCCCTCCTCGCGGATCAGCCAGTGCCCCATCTCGATCATGGTGCGGTCGTCCACCCGCACCGCGTCGTCGACCGGCGCGCCCTTGAAGTTGGCCACCACGCGCTTGATCCCGATCCCCTCGGCGAACGAGTCGCCCTCGAACTCGAGCGTGCCGTCCTTGACGAAGCGGAACAGCGCCGAGCCGTAGGGGTCGGCCAGCACGACCCGGATCGCCGGGTCGTGGGCCTTGAGCGCGCGCCCCACGCCCGCGATCGTCCCGCCCGTCCCGGCCGCGGCCACGAAGGCCGTCAGCTGGCCGCCGGTCTGGGCGACGATCTCGGGCCCGGTGGTGCGCTCGTGGGCGGCGCGGTTGGCGGTGTTCTCGAACTGGTTGGCCCAGACCGCGCCCGGGATCGACTCCGCCATCCGCCGCGCGACGTGGTAGTAGTTGGCGTCGTTGGCGTAGCCGACCGCCTCGACCACGTGCAGCTCGGCGCCGTAGGTGCGCAGCAGGGCGTACTTCTCGGGCGCCTGGTCGTCGGGCATGACGATCACGCTGCGGTAGCCGCGCGCGTTGGCGACCAGGGTCAGCCCGATCCCGGTGTTGCCGGCGGTGCCCTCGACGATCGTCCCGCCCGGCACGAGCAGCCCGCGGGCCTCGAAGTCCTCGACCATCCCGCGCGCCGCGCGGTCCTTGACCGAGCCGCCCGGGTTGAGGTACTCGGCCTTGCCCAGGATCGTGCGCCCGAGCGCGGCCGAGAGCTTGGGCAGGGCGATCAGGGGCGTGTCGCCGATCGCGCCCACGAAGCCGGCCCGGGCTGCCGATACCTGATGCGGTGAGGGTTTCGTCACGGTGCGGTGAACGTCGTCGAGCAAGGATGGCTGTTCCTTTCGACGCCGGGGATACGGCGGACGCGGCACTCGGCTTACTGAGCGCCGCCGGCGACGCATTCGCGGGCCGGCGGCTGGGCTTCGGGCTGCGCCGCGCGGCGCTGGCGGCCCGTTTCGCGCGCCACCGGGGCGCTGCCGAAGGTGAGATCGCGGCGAGCTGGCTGGCCGGGGCGCTGGCCGAGACGGGCCGGGTCGCGGTCGTCGTGCCGCCCGGCAGCAGCGAGCGCCTGCGCCTGCTGGCCGAGGCCGACGCCCCGCTCCACGGGGCGCGCCTGGTGGCCGCCTTGCCGAACGCGCCGCGTACCGCCGCCGACCTGGTGCGTTGGCACCGCGAGCACGAGGACGGCACCGGCTTCCCCTACCGCCTGCGCTGGGACGGCATCCCGGCCGACGCGGTCGGGCTGGGGATCGCCCACGCCTTCCTGGAGCTGGTCGACGATCCCGCGGAGCCGCGCCATCCCGGCGAGGCCCTCTACGCCATCGTGGCCGAGAGCGGGCGGCGCTTCCGGGTCGGGCTGGTGAACGCGTTCCGCGAGCTCGTCCTGACCGTGCCCGACGCGCTCGAGCCGCTGCCGCCCGCGGCGCTCGCGGGCGCGCTCCCGCCGCTGGACGCCCAAGCCGCGCTGGCCGACCTGGCGGGCCGGATCGACGCCCGCGACGAGCGCACCGCCGGGCGCAGCGAGCGCCTGGCGG
>JASLGJ010000177.1 GCA_030150085.1 Candidatus Elarobacter sp.
CCGATCGATGCGTTTGACCAGCAGTTCGCGGACCCGCGCAGCGTGCGCGTTCGCGTCGTATTTCGGCGATCGAGGCGTCATGGCGACCAGCCTAACGAACGCGCGTTCGATCAGTCTACGGGGTCGGACCCCCCGATTCAAATTGACCCACTACCGTAACCTGCCCGGCCTTGCCCGGGTAGGGCGTCCGTGGTATACTCCCGAGGTTGCCCGCCGCCCCCGTGCGGCGTTTTCGTCGTCAGAGAGCTGTCATGAACGTACTCGACCTGATCCAGAAGGAACAGGAAAAGCCGTCCGTCCCGGACTTCCGTCCCGGCGACACCGTCAAGGTCTACTCCAAGGTCGTCGAGGGCGGCAAAGAGCGCATCCAGATGTTCGAGGGCGTCGTGACGGTGCGCCGCAACGGCGGCCTCCAGGAGACGATCACGGTCCGCCGGGTCGCCCACGGCGTCGGCGTCGAGCGGTCGTTCCTGCTGCACAGCCCGCGCGTCGACCGGATCGAAGTCTCCAAGCGCGGCATCGTGCGCCGTGCGCGCCTGTACTACTTGAGCGATCGAGTCGGCAAGGCCGCGCGCATCAAGGAGCGCAAGGTCGACCGCAAGGCGGAGAGCAAGACCGCGAAGTAGCGCGGTCTTCCCGTGACTCCCCTCGAACTGCTCGCGCTGATCGCGGTCTTCGCGATCGTGCGCGTGGCGATCAGCATCGGTCCCCGCACGCCAGTCGCCGTCCGCGGCGGCCCGGCGTACGAGCCCGCGCCCGATGCGGCCGCGCATCCTTCCACCCGCACGGTCGTCCGCGAGTACCTCGACGCGTTCATCGTCGCCGGGCTGGTCGCGCTGTTCCTGATCACGTTCGTGGTGCGGACCTTCTTCATCCCCAGCGGGTCGATGGAGCCCACGCTGCAAGTCCACGACGTGCTGCTGGTCAACGAGTTCGAGTACCGCTTCAGCAAGCCGCACGACGGCGACATCGTCGTCTTCCCGCCCCCGATCCCCAGCTCGAACGACTTCATCAAGCGCGTCGTCGGCTCGCCGGGGGAGCAGATCCGGGTCCACAACGGCACCGTCTACCGCAACGGGCAGGCCCTGAACGAGCCCTACATCGCCTCCAAGCCCAACTACGAGCTCGAGGTGCGCGACTACGGCGTGTGGGTCGACGGCGTGCGGCTCGACCCGGCGATCGCGAACGTCCCGCCCAAGGACAAGTGGTCGGCCCCCGACCGCATCCCGGCCGGCTTCTATCTGATGTTCGGCGACAACCGCAACAACTCCGAGGACTCCCACATCTGGGGCTTCGCGCAGCCGGGCGGCACCTTCGCCACCGGCCAGCGCGCCGGCCAGAAGGCCGCGTTCACCGGCCACGCCTTCGTCGTCTTCTGGCCCCTCGACCGCATCCGCATCCTGAAGTAACCCGTGCCGGCCGGCAGGCGTACCGGCGCTATCCCTCCGCGCTGAAGCCCGCTCGTCCAGAGCGGGCTTCGCCAATTCCTGATCGCGGGCACAATGGTAATCCCACCCGTTAGGGCGAACGTCGGGACCGTGGCGAAGGCGCCCAGACTCGTTTCGCTCTCCGTGCAGTTGCTCGTGCTGGTGGTCATCGCCGCGGCGTTCTTCATGCGGACGCCGCAGGTGGACGGGCTCTCGATGGAACCGCGCGTGCACGCCGGCGAGTTCGTGCTGATCAACACGCTGGCGTACCGGGTGAGCGCGATCCGGCGCGGCGACGTGATCGCGTTCCGCCACGACGCGCCCAACCCCGAGACCTACATCAAGCGCATCGTCGGCCTGCCCGGCGAGCGAGTCGAGGTCCGGGACGGAATCGTTCTGGTCGACGGGCGGGCGATCGACGAGCCCTACGTCCGCTACCGCGACCGCCGCAGCGCGCCCGCCGTGGTCGTGCCGCCCCACGCCTACTACGTGCTGGGCGACAACCGCGCCGACAGCGACGACTCGCGCGACTGGGGCGTCCTCCACGACAGCGACGTCACCGGCCGGGCCGTCATCACCATCTGGCCCCTCCACAAGCTCTGATGCCCGAGGACGCGGCGCTGCAAGCGGCCATCCAGTGGTACCCCGGGCACATGGCCAAGTCGATGCGCAAGCTCGGGGAGCGCTTGGGCATCGTGGACGCGGTCGTCGAGGTGCTCGACGCGCGCCTGCCGCGGGCCAGCTCGAACCCCTACCTCGACCTGGTGGCGGGCAGGAAGCCGCGCCTCGTCGTGCTCTGCGGCGAGGACCTTGCCGACCCCCACGTGACGCGGGAATGGCTGGCATGGTACGAACGGCACGGCCGCACCGCGCTGGCGGTGAACGGCAGAGAACAGTCCTCGGTCAAGAAGCTGCTCCCCGCGCTGGCGACCCTGGTGACGGGGGGCGGGACGACGCGGGCGATGGTGGTGGGCATCCCGAACACGGGCAAATCCTCGATCATCAACGGCATCGCGCGCCGCACGGCGACGCGCACGGAAGACAAGGCCGGCGTGACGCGCGCCCTGCAGTGGATTCGCGTTCAGCCGAAACTCGAAGTGATGGACACACCCGGGATTCTCGTTCCGAAGATCGCGACGCCGGAGGCGCAGTGGCAGCTCGCCTTGACCGGCGCGCTGCCGCGCGAGCGGTTCGACGGCGAGGAAGTGGTGGGCCGGTTCACAGCCTGGGTGCAGGCGGAGCGCCCGCACCTGAGCGTGCCCGACCTGGAGACGTTCGCCCGGGCGCGCGGCTTCGCGCGGCGGGGCGGCGAGCTCGACCTGCACAACGCGGCCGGGGCCTTCCTCAAGGACTTCGGGGAAGGCAAGTTCGGCCGCATCAGCTTCGAGCGCCCGGAGCCCGCCTAGATGCCTAGCGCCGAGGAAACGCGCCGGCGGCAGCGCAACGCCGCGGCGCGCGAGCGCCGCCGCCTGGACCGCCTGCACGAGTTCGAGGAACGCGCCCGCGCCGCCGGCCACCGGCTGGTGGGCGGGATCGACGAGGTCGGGCGCGGGCCGCTGGCCGGGCCGGTCGTGGCGGCCTGCGTCGTGACCGACGGGCCGCTGCGGCTGCGCGGGCTCAACGACTCCAAGCAAGTCCCGCCCGAGCTGCGCGCGGAGCTGGCGGCGGAGATCAAGACCCGCTGCGTGGCCTGGGCGGTGGGCGAGGCGAGCGTGGGCGAGATCGACCGCCTGAACATCTACTGGGCCTCGGTGCTGGCGATGGAGCGCGCCCTGGCGGCGCTGGCGGTCGCGCCGCAGTACCTGCTGACCGACGCGGTGCGGATCAAGTCGTGGAGCGCGCCCCAGGAGCCGGTGATCAAGGGCGACGCCAAGTGCGCCACGGTCGCCGCAGCCTCGATCGTGGCCAAGGTGTACCGCGACGCGCTGCTGGTCGCGCTCGACGCGCAGTACCCGCACTACGGCTTCGCCCTGCACAAGGGCTACGCCACCGCGCAGCACATCGCCGCGCTGGAGTCGCACGGGCCCTGCGCCGAGCACCGGCGCGGCTTCTGGCGCGTGCGTGCCGCGATGCTGCCGGGCCTGGAACCAATGCCGCAGCCCGAGCCGGAAGCCGAGGTCCAGGCGTGAGCGGCCGCACGGCGGCGCTCGGACGGGCTGGCGAGGACGCGGCGGTCGCGCTGCTCGAGGCCCACGGCTACCGCATCGTGGCGCGCAACGTGCGCTTGCCCGGGGGCGAGATCGACGTCGTCGCGCGCGACGGCGACACGGTGGTGTTCGTCGAGGTCAAGGCGCGCGCATCGCGCCGCTTCGGCAGCGCCGCGAGTGCGGTCGACGCTCGCAAGCGCGCGACCTTGCGGAAGATCGCCGGCGATTGGCTGCAG
>JASLGJ010000535.1 GCA_030150085.1 Candidatus Elarobacter sp.
CAGCGCGAGCTGGTCGAGAAGGTCCGCCACTTCGGCGCCCGCGGGGCCTACCTGCGGGCCATGCGCGACGGCTCGCGCGTGCCGCGCGCCGAGGCCGCGGAAGCGCTCAAGCCGCGCGTCTCGCCCCCGCCGGTTGCGCCGCCCGCGCCTCGCCCGGCCGCCCGGGCGCGCGGCACGGGCTTCGCCTGCGTGGCGATCGGGACGTCGACCGGCGGGCCGGTCGCGCTCTCGCAGATCCTGCCCAAGCTCCCGGCCGGGTTCCCGCTCCCGATCGTGGTCGTCCAGCACATGCCGCCCGGCTTCACCCGCCCGCTGGCCGAGCGGCTCGACGCCGCCAGCCGGATCACCGTGGTGGAGGGCAGCGAGGGGCTGGCGCTCCAGCCCGGCACGGCCGTCATCGCTCCGGCCGGCAAGCAGCTCCGCCTGCGCCGCTCGCTGGGCGCGGTGCTGGTCGCGCTGGCCGACGACGAGACGCGCTCGCTACACGTGCCCAGCGTCGACGTGATGGCCGGCTCGGTGGGCGAGGTCTACGGGAGCGGCGCGCTGGGCGTGATCCTGACCGGGATGGGCCACGACGGGGTGATCGGGCTGCGGGCGATCAAGGAGCGGGGCGGCTTCGTGCTGGGCCAGGACGAGCCGAGCTCGGTGGTCTACGGCATGCCGCGCGCGGCCGCGGCGGCCGGCCTGGTCGACCGGGTGGTGGCGTTGCAGGCCGTTCCCCGGGCCCTGTGCGAACTGACCGGGACGGCTTACGCTCCGATTTGACCGGAATCCGCCGATCCTTTAACCGAGCGCGCACACACGGGTCCTGAAAAAGAGGGGGAGCCCTGCCCGCGCGACGTGAACGGGGACGTTAATGACGGGGGGCGGGTCGCCTCGGTATGGGAGCAGGCCGTGAAAGCAGTTCGCGAGATGCCTCGGTATGTCATCGGCGGGACGGAGCTCAGTCGCGAAGAGATCGTTCATAAGTATCTGCACCTGGTGAAGTACGTCGCCGGGCGTATTTCGATCAACCTGCCCCCGAACGTCGAGATCAACGACCTGATCAACGACGGCATCCTGGGGCTGATCGACGCGATCGAGAAGTACGACGATGCGCGCGGGGTCAAGTTCGAGACCTACGCCATCACCCGCATCAACGGCGCGATCCTCGACGCGCTGCGGGCGCTGGACTGGGTGCCCCGCGCGGTGCGCCAGCGGGCCCGCGAGCTGGAGCGGACCTACCAGGAGCTGGAGATCGAGTACGGCCGGGCCGCGACCGAGGACGAGGTCGCCGCGAAGATGGGCCTGAGCCGTAAAGAGCTCGACGTCCTGATGCAGAAGATCCGCGGCACCGCGGTGCTCTCGCTCGAGGAGTTCCTGCCCAACGAGCGCGGCTACGAGATCCCGCTGCTGGACACGCTGCGCGACGACGGCACCGAGGTGACCAGCGCGGTCGAGGCGCGCGAGATCAAGAACGCCCTGGTGCGGGCGGTCGACGAGCTGCCGCCCCAAGAGCGGACCGTCATCTCGCTGTACTACTTCGAGGGCCTGACGCTCAAGGAGATCAAGGCCACCCTCAACGTCTCGGAGTCGCGCGTCTCGCAGATCCACGCCCAGGCCGTGATCCACCTGCGCACCAAGCTCAAGGCCCTGCGGGGCGACCTCGGCTACCGTGAGGGCGACCCGACCGTCAAGCAGAAGTACACCCGCCGCAACGCCGCCCAGACTGCCGCCGGAGACGTCGGCGCGGCCGGGTAGTCCAGGGAAGGACGAAACCTCGTGGCGATTCGCCCCAGCGACATCCAAGGCTCGATCTGGCAGGTCTCGCACAACGCGCCGCTGACCCAGCGCGCGCAGGAGGCGCCGCGCGCCGCGCAAGCGGCCGCGCAGGCCGCGTTCGCGGGCCAGGCCGAGCAGCGCAACGAGACCGTGGCCGAGACCCGCAAGGGCGAGGGCAACCGGGTCGGGCCCGACGCCGACGGCCGCAAGCGCGGCGACGGCGAGCCGTCCGAGCGGCGCGCGCGCGGCCCCTTCGCCGAGGTCGTCGACGAAGCGGCCGGGTTCGACGAGCCCCCGCACCTGATCGACTACACGGCGTAGTGGGTTCGACTGCGTCGAATCCGTCGCGTTCGGCCTGCGGCCGAGCCGCCGGAGGATGAAGTGAGCGTCGATCCGCTCGCGGCCGCGGGTGCCGACCTGGGCGCGCTGCTCGATGCCGAGATCGCTTCGCTGGCGGCCGACGCGCAGGCCCTGAGCGCGCTCCTGGTCGAGGGCGCGGTGGTCAGCGCGCGCGTGCTGCCCTCCAACGGCCTGACCGACCTGCTCGACATCGCCGGGCGGCGCGTCGCGGCGTCGCTCCCGCCGACCGTGCGCCCGGGCGAGGTGGTCGCGGTGCGCGTGACCGGCTTCGACGGCGGCCGCATCCTGCTCCAGATCGTCGACGGCCCCGCTCCCGACGCGAGCGGCACGGAGACGACGTTTGCCGGAGGCGGTGCGTCCGCCGGGGGCGGCGCATCCGCCGGGGTCGGCGTGCCGGGCGCGCCGGCCGGCTCGGTCGCGCCTTCGGCGGGCGCGTTCGTGCCGGGATCGATCCGGCCCCGCTCGGCGCCGGCGTCGCGGGCCGGATC
>JASLGJ010000580.1 GCA_030150085.1 Candidatus Elarobacter sp.
CGGCGACCAGCCGCTCGACGTCGCGCGCCAGCGCGCGGCGGTGCTCGGCGACCACGGCCAGCAGGTCGTCGCGGCGGGGCAGCACGGTCTGCGCGGCGGCCGAGGGCGTCGCGGCGCGGTGGTCGGCCACGAAGTCGGTCAGCGGCGCGTCGGCCTCGTGGCCGATCGCCGAGACGGTCGGGTGCGCCGCGCCGGCCAGCGCGCGCACCACCCGCTCGTCGCTGAAGGCGAACAGGTCCTCGAACGAGCCGCCCCCGCGCGCCAGCACGATCAGGTCCACCGGCATGCTCGACGCGCGGGCGATCGCGCGGGCGATCTCGGGCGCGGCGTGCTCGCCCTGCACCGGGGTCGGCACGATCTCGATCCGGACGTGCGGGGCGCGGGCGCGGGCCTGGGTGACGAAGTCGCGCGCGCCGTCGGCCTGCTGCGAGGTCACCAGCGCGATGCGGAACGGAAAGCGCGGCAGCGCGCGCTTGCGCTCCTGGTCGAACAGCCCTTCGGCGGAAAGCCGGGCCTTGAGCTGCTCGTAGCGGCGGTGCAGCGCGCCGCTAGAGCCGACCGGCTCCACCTCCAGCACGCGCAGCTGGTAGCGCGAGGCCTTGGCGTAGGTCTGCACGCTGCCGTAGGCCACCACCTCGTCGCCGTTGGCCAGCTCGGGAAAGCTCGCGGCCGCTTCGCTGAAGGCCACGCAGTTGAGCAGCGCGTCACGGTCCTTGAGGTCGAAGTAGGTGTTGCCGTTGGGCTGCGCGCGCAGGTTGGAGATCTCGCCCCGCACGCCCAGGCGCGCGAAGGCCTTCTCGCGCGCGAACAGTCCCGCGATGTAGTTGGCCAGGCGCGAGACCGCGACGACGCGCGCCTCCGCGCGCACGGTCGTCACGGCGCGGCCGTCGGCTCCGCCGCCGGCGCTTGCGGCTCGGTGGCCAGCGACTGGAACGTCTGGCCGTCGCCGATCGCGTCGGGCGGGGGCGTGAGCGGCACCAGGGTGGGCGGCGTCTTGGGCAGGGGCAGGGCCGCGGCCGAGACGGCGCGCGGCAGCGCGGCGACGGCGGCCGGCGCATAGGGCGCGGGCAGGCCGGCGTCGGCGGTGCGGTGGCGGCGCCGGTACGGCGCGGGCGAGCTGGTGTCGTCGGGCGTGCCGCAGGTGCGCTCGGGCCCGGTCCCGGTCAGGAACACCTCGTCCTTGCCGGTGCTGCAGAGCTTCACGCGCTGCACCTCACCGACCGGGAGCGCGAAGTCGTGCGGCTTGGTGCCAGCCAGCGCCTTCTTCATGAAGCGGGCCCAGATGCGGGCCGGGATGTTGCCGCCGTACGACTCGTTCATGCGGGTGTAGTCGTCGTTGCCGACCCACACCGCCGCGACCAGGTCGGGCGTGTAGCCGACGAACCAGGCGTCGCGGAAGGACGAGGTGGTGCCGGTCTTGCCCGCGGCGGGGCGCCCGATGTCGGCGTTGGGGTAGCCGGTGCCCTCTTTGATCACCGATTGCAGCATCGAGGTCATCACGTAGGCCACGCCCGCGCTGACGACTTCGGTCTGCTGCGGATAGGTGTTGTCGAGCAGCGGCGTGCCCAGCGAGTCGCGCACCATCTTGATCGGCGAGGGCGCGATGTGCACGCCTTGGTTGGCCAGCGTGGCGTAGCCCGCGGCCTGGTCGAGCGGCGACACCACCGACGAGCCCAGCGCGAGCGAGAGGTTCGGCTCGAGCGGCGCCGTGACGCCCATCCGCTTGGCGTACTCGATGATGCGGTCGACGCCCAGGTCCTGCGCCAGCTTGACCGCGACCACGTTGCGCGACTGGGCCAGCGCGTAGCGCAGCGTGATCTCGCCCAGGTAGCGGTTGTCGTCGTCCATCGGCGTCCAGCGCGTACCGTCGCCCATCGGGTAGCTGACCGGCGTGTCCGCGACCAGCGTGGTGGGCGGGTGGCCGGCGTCGATCTCGGCCGTGTACACGTAGGCCTTGAACGACGAGCCGGGCTGGCGGTGGGCCTGCCAGGCGCGGTTGAACTGGTTGGTCAGCGAGAACGGGCTCGCCCCGCCGACCATCGCGACGATCTCGCCGGTCGAGGGCCGGATCGCCACCAGCGCGCCCTGGTGCGCGCCGATGCCCTCGGCCTTGGCGCGCTCGATGCCCCAGCTGACCGCGTCCTGCGCGACGTCCTGGATGGCCGGGTCGAGCGTGGTGTTGACCTGCAGCCCGCCCTCGAAGGTGGCCTGGGTGCCGAACTGCTGCTCCAGCAGATGCGTCACGTAGGTCGTGAAGTAGGGGTAGCGGTAGCCGGTCAGGCCCTGCGGCCGCTCGCCGATCAGGCCGAGCGGCTCGCGCTCGGCGTGCTGCGCCTGCGCGGCGGTGATGAAGCCCGCGTCGACCATGCGCCCCAGCACGTGGTGCTGGCGCTGCTTGGCGTGCTCGAGGTTGACGTAGGGCGAGTAGTCCGAGGGCGCCGCGGGCAGGCCGGCCAGCACCGCGATCTGGCCCAGCGACAAGCGCCCGACGTCGGTTCCGAAGTAGGTGTGCGCGGCGGCCTCGACGCCGTACGCGCCCGAGCCGAAGTAGATCAGGTTGAGGTAGCGCTCGAGGATCTCGTCCTTGGTGTAGTAGCGCTCGATCTCGATCGCCAGCAGCGCTTCTTGAACTTTGCGGGAGATCGAGACCTCGTTGGAGAGGAACAGCCGGCGCGCGAGCTGCTGGGTGATCGTCGAGGCGCCCTGGAAGCGCTCGTGGCGGTAGTCGGCCAGCGCGGCGCGCGCGATGCCGCCGAAGTCGACCCCGTGGTGCTGGTAGTAGTGCGCGTCCTCGGTCGCGATGAACGCGTTGCGCACCCGGACCGGGATCTTGTCGATCGTGACCCAGGTGCGGTTCTCGCGGTAGAGGTTGGCGAGCTGCATGCCGTTGCGCGCGTAGACCCGGGTCGAGCGCGAGGGCTGGTAGTCCGCCATGCGGTTGATGTCGGGCAGGTTGCGCGAGTACGACGCGACGATGCCGGCCACCACGCCGACCGCGAGCAGCGCCGCGAACAGCGCCAGGATCGCCAGCCACTTCACGATGCCCAGCGCGATCCGCCCGGCGCCGCCGCCCTTCTTCTTGCGCGGGCGCGGGCGGGCCACGCCGGAGCGGGGCAGCGCGCGGCTCACCGGTCCGCTCCGCGCGGCAGCTCCGCGCCGGGAACCACTTGGCGCCGCACGCGTTCGAGCACGCCGTTGACGTAGCGCCCGGAGTCCTCGGTCGAGAACTTCTTGGCCAGCTCGACGGCCTCGTTGATCACCACCGGCGGGGGCGTCTCCTTGCGGTGGGTCAGCTCGAACACGCTCATGCGCAGCACCAGCCGGTCGATCGTCGGCAGGCGCTCGAGCGTCCAGCCCTCCAGCAGCGGGGCGATGATCGCGTCGGACTCGCCCGCGTTCTCGAGCGTGCCCAGCACGAGGTCGCGCACGAAGGCGCGGCCCTCGGAGGCTTCATCGCGCGCCAGCAGCTCGGCCAGCATCTCGCTCGGGGGGCGCTTTCCGATCTCGGTTCCATAGAGTGCCTGCAAGGCGAGCTCGCGCCCGTAACGGCGAGATGACGAGGCCATTACGAGACCGCGGCCTGCGCTCTCCGGGCCAGGTAGGCGGGCAGCCAGCCCACCCCGATCCCACCCCGGCGGAACTCGGGATCGGCCAGCACCTCGCGGCAGAACTCGACCGTCGTCCGCACGCCCTCGATCCGGGTCTCCAAGAGGGCCCGCTCCATGCGCAGGATGGCCGACTCGCGGGTCCGCCCGACGGCGATGATCTTGGCCAGCATCGAGTCGTAGAACGGCGGCACCATCGCCCCGCTGTAGACGTGGGTGTCGACCCGGATGCCCGGCCCGCCCGCGAACACCACGCTGCTCAGCGTGCCCGCCGCGGGGGCGAAGTTGTTGTCGGCGTCCTCGGCGTTGACCCGCACCTCGATCGCGTGCCCGTGCGGGTGGAGGTCGTCCTGGGTGAAGCCGAGCGGCTCGCCGGCGGCGATGCGGATCTGCTCCTTGACCAGGTCGACCCCGTAGACCAGCTCGCTGACCGGGTGCTCGACCTGGATGCGGGTGTTCATCTCCATGAAGAACACGTCATCCCCGCTGACCAGGAACTCCAGCGTGCCGGCGTTGGTGTAGCCCACCGCGCGGGTGGCGGTGGTCGCGACCTGGTGCAGGCGGTCGCGCACGGCGTGGTCGAGCTCGGGCGCGGGAGCCTCCTCGATCAGCTTCTGGTGCGAGGGCTTCTGGACCGAGCAGTCGCGCTCGCCCAGGTGGACCACCCCGCCGTGCTCGTCGGCC
>JASLGJ010000237.1 GCA_030150085.1 Candidatus Elarobacter sp.
GCCTTTTTCGGCTGGGAGAACCTGAGCTTCGGCAGCGAGGAGTACCGCGGCGGCGCGCGCTTCGTGCGCACCGTCTACCTGCTGGCCTTCGCGCTGCTCGGCGCGCTCTACGTCGCGCTGGCCCTGGTCAGCAGCGGCGCCGCGCTGGCCGGCCGCTCCGTGGCCGGGATCACCGGCCTGCTGGGGCTGGTGCAGAATAGTTCGCTGCGGCCGCTGGCATACGGCCTGATCGTGCTGGTGGTGGCCGCCAACGTGAACGCCTGGGTCTTCGCCGCCAGCCGGCTGCTGTTCGCCGCCGGCCGCAGCGGCGATCTGCCGCGCTGGCTGGGCCGGCTGTCGCCGCGCGGCGTGCCGGTGCGCGCCTCGCTGGTGCTGCTCGCCGTCAGCGGCCTGCAGGCCGGCGCGGTCGCGCTGGGCCTGCTGCCGATCGCCGCCGGCGTCGCGCTGGTGGACCAGAATTTCGTCGTGCTCTACCTCGGCGCGATCGCCGCGGTCGCCCGTCTCGACCGCACCTGGACGGGCCGCATCCTCGTCGCGCTCTCCGCGCTGTCGTGCGCGTTCCTGCTGTCCGGCTTCGGAGCGTGGCTGCTCGTGCCCGCCGCTCTGGCCGCGCTGGGGTATTGGAGCCACCGTCGCCGATGAAGGGAAGACCGCGATCGGCTAATCCGGCGTGCGTGCCGGCGGCCGCCCGCCCTTGAGCCCGTTCGCGCGGGCAGCTGCCGCTTTCGCTGCCGATGTGGACCGGCCGCCGATGCGCTGGATGTTCGCTCCCACCAGGTCTCGCAACAGACCGGCGACCGCGATGTCGATGTCGCGCGAGGGGATGGAAATCGCCTCGCCACCGATGCCCAACGCCAGTTCCTTGGCGAGAACCGAGCGGGGGACGCCGGCCAGCTCTTCGATCAAGCTGCGCGGGATGACGACCTCGAACCCGGACAACATGTGCAGCCGGAGCGAATCCAAGCGGGGAGAATAGCGAACGCGGGTCGCGCAAACCCGTTTCGTCCGCTCGTCCTCACGCTGCCGGTGCCCCGTCGGCGCCTTCATATTCTCGGTAGAGAAAGCGGGGCTGGGGAAGCAACCGGTCCGGACGGAGGTCTCGCTGGGGTTCGGACCGCAGAAAGCGGCGATGATCGGCGAAGAAGCTTCCAAGATCCGTACGCCCGAGGCGGCCGAGCACGCCTTCATCGTGCGGGCGCTGACGGCCGTCGACGTGAGCGAGTCCGACGCGCGGGACGTGGCCGACGTGCTGGTCGCGGCGGACGTGCGCGGGGTCGAGTCGCACGGGATCGCCCGGCTGGACCACTTCTACGTGGCCCGCATCCAGGCCGGTTCGGTCGACCCCCGCCCGACCTCCAGCGTGGTGCGCGAGACGCCGACCCTGCTCAACCTCGACGCCGGCAACGGCCTGGGGCACCCGGTCTCCAAGCGCGCCATGGAGCGGACGATCGAGAAGGCGCGCGACCAGGGCATCGCCTGGGCGGCGGTCCGCAACTCCAACCACTACGGGATCGCGGCCTACTACGCCATGATGGCGCTCGAGCACGACATGATCGGCTGGTGCACCACCAACTCCGCGCGCCTGGTGGTGCCGACCTTCGGGCGCGTCAAGACGACCGGGACCAACCCCATCGCGGTCGCGATCCCGGCCGGCGAGGAATTGCCCTACGTGCTCGACATGGCGACCTCGGCCGTCACCTACGGCCGGCTCGAGGTCGCCGAGCGCAAGGGCAAGCAGCTCAAGCCGGGCTGGGCGGTCGGGCCGGACGGCGCCGAGACGCTCGACCCGACCCTGGCCAAGCTGCACGGCGGCAACTTGCCGCTGGGCGGCTTCGGGACCGAGAGCGGCGGCCACAAGGGCTACGGCCTGGGTGTGCTGGTCGAGATCCTGTGCGCGGTGCTGTCGGGCGGGCCGTTCGGCAAGGAGCTGATGATCCCCGAGGACGGGCTGCACGGCGGGTACACCTGCCACTTCTTCGGCGCGATGCGGATCGACGCGATGCGCGACCCCGCGGAGTTCAAGCGCGACATGGACCGCGAGCTGCGCGCGTTCAAGAGCAGCGCGCCCGCGCCGGGGTTCGAGCGCGTGATGGTCGCGGGCGAGCCCGAGTACGAGTTCACCGAGCGCTACCGGCGCGAGGGCGTGCCGATCAACGACAAGGTGTTCGAAGCGCTCGACGCGATGGCCGAGCGGCTGGGCATCGACAAGCTGGAGCGCTTCATCCTGGAGTGACCTCCGCCGCCGCGGCGATCTCCGGCGTGCGGACGTGCTCGGGCCGAAAGCCCAACCCGACCACGCGCGCCGGGATGCGGGTCAGCGCCGGAAAGCGCCGCAGCAGCCGCAACGGCAGGGGGAGCGGTGTCTTGCCGCCCGGCAGCGGCGAGCTGGGGGCGGACACCGGCGTCGCCGCGCTCGCGTTCGCCGTCGGGCCGGAGGCGCGTGGGCTCGGGCCGGGGACGTTGCGGAAGATGCGGTTCTGGGCGAAGACCTGCAGCGCTTGGATCAGCCGCACGGGGAGCTCGCGGCGGCGCTGCACCGCGCGCAGGTCGCGCTCGGTCGCGGTGCCGGCCCGCAGCGGCGCGGCTAGGATGTTCGCGGCCGCGACGGCGTCCTGCACGGCCAGGTTGATGCCGACCCCGCCCATCGGCGACATGGCGTGCGCGGCGTCGCCGATGCACAGCAGTCCGGGGCGGTGCCAGCGGCGCAGGCGGTCGATCGCGACGGTGAGCAGCTTGACGTCGTCCCAGCCGCGCAGCTCGCCCACCCGGTCGCGCAGGAACGGCGCGATGGTCACGATGTCGGCGCGCAGCGCTTCCAGCCCGCGCCGGCGCAGGGCGTCGAAGCCGCCCTTGGCGATCACCAGGCCGCACTGCCAGTAGTCGCCGCGGTCGATCGTCACCAGCAGGCGTCCCGCCGTGAAGCGCCCCAGCGCCGCGTCCTGGTCGGCGGCGTGCTTGGACAGGCGCATCCACAGCACGTCGATCGGCGCGCCGAAGTCGCGCACCGCGAGCCCGGCCCGCTCGCGCACGGTGGAGTGGCGGCCGTCCGCGCCCACGACCAGGTCGGCACGGATCTCGAGCGGACCGTCGGGCGTCGTGGCGCGCACGCCGGCGACCCGCCCGCCCTCCTCGACCAGCTCGGTCACCTCGGCCCGCATCAGCACCTGGAAGCCCGGGTAGCGCCGCCCGTGCTCGGCCAGGAAATTCAGGAAGTCCCACTGCGGCATGAGCGCGATGAAGCGGCAGCGCGTCGGCAGGTGCGCGAAGTCCGCGATCGTCACCGCGTTGCCGTCGATCACGCCGCGCAGGCGCGCCAGTTCTTGGTGCGGGCGGGTCAGGAAGTCGTCCAGCAGCCCCAGCTCCGCGATCAGCTCCAGGGTCGACGGGTGGACCGTGTCGCCCCGGAAGTCGCGCAGAAAGTCGGCGTGCTTCTCGAGCACCGCCACCTCGATCCCGGCGCGGGCCAGCAGGAAGCCGAGCATCATTCCGGCCGGGCCGCCGCCCGCCACGCAAGCCTGGACCCGCAGCGGCGCGCCGGCGCCGGACGTCGTCATCGTCATGCATTCCTCCGCCGCTTGCCTTCCGCGCCGAGCGGCGGCGGCTCTGCCGACCGGCTCACAAGGCGCGCCGGAGCCGCGCGCGAATTTCTGGCCTCTGTCATGTCCGAAGCCGTCATCGTTTCCGCCCTGCGCACCCCGATGGGGCGGTACGGCGGCGCACTCGCCCCGGTCCGCCCCGACGACCTCGCCGCCCACGCGATCCGCGCGCTGGTCGAGCGCGCCGGCGTCGACCCGAACGAAATCGAAGACGTGTTCTGGGGCGCGGCCAACCAGGCCGGCGAGGACTGCCGCAACGTCGGGCGCATGGCCGCGCTGCTGGCCGGTCTGCCGACCACCGTCGCGGGCACCACGCTCAACCGCCTGTGCGGGAGCGGGCTGCAGGCGATCAACTCGGCCTTCCACGCGATCTCGTCGGACTGCGCGGACATCGTCGTGGCGGGCGGGAGCGAGTCGATGACGCGCGCGCCGTTCGTGATCCTCAAGGCCGAGAAGGCCTACGACCGCGCGCCCGACATCCACGACACGACCCTGGGCAACCGCATGGTCAACCTGCGCCTGGCGGCCCAGTACCCCCCGATCTCGCTCGGCGAGACGGCCGAGAACGTCGCCGCGCAGTTCGAGGTGACGCGCGACGACCAGGACCGCTTCGCCTACGACAGCCAGCGCAAGGCCAAGGCCGCGGTCGAGAGCGGGCGCTTCGCCGACGAGCTGGTCCCGGTCCGCGTCGAGCAGGGGAAGAAGAGCTACGACGTCGCGCAGGACGAGCCGCCCCGGCCCGACACGACGCTCGAATCGCTGGCCAAGCTCAAGCCGGCCTTCAAGGCCGACGGCACGGTGACGGCCGGCAACGCCTCGCCGCTCAACGACGGCGCGGCCGCGCTCCTGCTGTGCAGCGCCGAGACCGCGGAGAAGCACGGCTGGCAGCCGCTGGCGCGGGTCGTCACCTCGGCCGTGTACGGCGTCGACCCCAGCGTGATGGGGATCGGTCCGATCGGTGCGGTGCGCCGCGCGCTCGAGCGCGCGAAGCTGACCGTCGGCGACCTCGACCTGGTCGAGCTGAACGAAGCTTTCGCCGCGCAGGCGGTGGCCTGCGTGCGCGAGCTGGGCATCGACCCGGCGATCGTCAACGTCAACGGCGGCGCGATCGCGCTGGGCCACCCGCTGGGCTGCAGCGGGGCGCGCATCGCCACCACCCTGCTGCACGAGCTCAGGCGCCGCGGCGGACGCTACGGCGTGGCGAGCATGTGCATCGGCATGGGCCAGGGCATCGCCACCGTGTTCGAGCGAGTCTGAGGAGAACGCCGTGATCCAGCAAGAACGCGCCGCCGAGGCCCGGTCCGACGTCGCGGCCATCCCGCGCTCGGGCATCCGGGTGATGATGGACGCGGTCTGGGCTTCGCCCGGCGCGATCCCGCTCATGACCGGGCAGCCCAACTTCCCGACCCCGGCGTACGTCGTGCAGGCCGCGACCGACGCCGCGCTGGCCGGGCACACCCAGTACGTCGCCAACACCGGCATCCCCGAGCTGCGCGCGGCGCTGGCCCGCAAGCTGCAGCGCGTCAACGGCTACTCCGTGCCGCCCGAGCGGATCGTGGTCAGCAGCGGCGGCGTGCAGGGGCTGTACGCGGCGCTGGCGGTGCTGCTCGCCCCGGGCGACGGGATCTTGCTGCCCGACCCGGGCTGGCCCAACTACGCCATGATGGCCGGGATGCTCAGCGCGCGCCCGCTGTACTACCCGCTGGTCGAGGCGCGCGGCTACCAGCCCGACGTGGCCGACCTGGAGCGCCTGTGCGACGAGCGCACGAAGGTGCTGCTGATCAACACGCCGTCGAACCCGCTCGGCACGGTGGTGCCGCGGGAGACGATGCGCGAGCTGGCGGCGTTCGCCGAGCGGCGCGGCTTGTGGCTGGTGTCCGACGAGTGCTACGACCAGATCGCGTTCGACGGCGCCTTCGTGAGCGCGGCCACGGTCGCCGACCCGGAGCGCACGATCTCGGTCTACACCTTCTCCAAGACCTACTCGATGACGGGCTGGCGGGTCGGCTACGTCAGCGCCCCGACGCGCGCCATCGAGCAGATCGCCAAGCTGCAAGAGCCGCTGATCTCGTGCGTCAACGGGCCGGCCCAGTACGCTGCGATCGCCGCGCTCGAAGGGCCGCAGGACGACGCGCGGGCGATGCTGGCGGCGTACCGCGAGCGGCGCGACGAGGTCTGCGCGCGGCTGGAGCGCGGCGGCGTCCCGTTCGTCCGCCCCAGCGGCACGTTCCTGATGTGGATCGACGCCCGCGCGAGCGGCATGCCCAGCCAGGACTTCGCCCTGCAGCTGCTGCGCGAGCAGCGCGTCGCGGTCGTGCCGGGCAGCGCCTTCGGCCCGCACGGCGAGGGCTACATCCGCATCTCGGTCGCCACCGAGCCCTCCGCCCTCTACGAGGGGGCCGACCGCATCGTCGCCGCGCTGCGCTAGCGGGAGCCGCGGCCTTCGTCTGACACGGCGCTGTCCGATACGTCGCGGCTTCAGGCGATCTTAACCGAAAGCAAACAATTGCGGATGCTGGACCTGTGGCTGCCGGGGAAGCGCAGGCCGATCTAGGTGTACGTGTGCGCTCGATTCCGCCCTGTTATCGAGGGGCGGGTTTTCGTCGCGAGCGCACCAGTTGCCTCAGAGAAAGGGTGTGCTCGTGCGGATTCGGTTCTCGGCGGTCGTGACCATCACGATCGCCATGTTCGCGGGACTCGCGGCGTTTTTGATTCTTCTCGCCGTGAGCGAGCTGGCACGGGTCGAAAGCACCGACAGCCAACTGCAGGCGAACCTGCCGGTCGCCAACGCGGCCACTGACATTTCGACCCAGGTGATCATCGAGTACTCCAACATGCGCGGTTACCTGGCGTACGGTGCGACTTCGACCTTGAAGAAGTACGCTGCGGCGCGCGAGCAGGAACTCAAGGACATCGCCTTCGTGCGCGATCGCGTCGCCCAGCACCCCGAGCTCGGGCCGCTGCTGGATGCCGAGCAGCCGCTCATCGACGGGATGCACCAGTACTACGACGCGCAGATCGCCGATTACAAGGCGGGCCGGCGAGACTCGTACCTGGCTCGCGTGCCGAGCGGGTCGAAGACGTTCGTCGCATTCCAGGCCGCCGACGCCAAGCTGCAGGAGATGGTCAAGGACGACTGGACCAAGAACGCCGCGGCCAGCGCGCAGCAGGAGTTCGACCGCGCGCGCATGCTGATGGTCGGCGCCGGTCTCGCCGCGACGCTGCTGGTCGCCCTGCTCGGCATGCTCTTCGGGCGCAGCACCGCGACCCGGCTGAATGCGGTCGACCGCGCCATGCGCGGGCTGGTCGAGGAGGATTTCGCCGCGCTGTCCGGCACGCTCGAGCGGCTGGCCGCCGGCGACCTGACCGTGTCGCTGGCGTCGAACCGCGAGCCGATCGACGACCGCGGGCGCGACGAGATCGCCGCGCTGGCGCGCAGCTACAACACGATCGCCCGCAGCATGGCCGCGGTGAGCGGCCAGGTCACCGCGACGGTGAGCGGGCTGCGCGCTCTGGTGCGCGGCGTGGTCGCCGCATCGGGCGAGCTGGGCACGGCCAGCGCGATCGTCTCGACCGCGACCGGCGAGGCGTCGCTGGCGATCGGCGAGATTTCCCGCGCGGTCAGCGCGGTGGCGATCGGAGCCGAGACGCAGGCCGGCTCGGCCAAGCAGACCGACATCGCCGTGGTCGAGCTCAAGCGCGCCGCGCAGCAGATCGCCGCGGGGGCCAACGAACAGGCCGGCGCGATTCAGAGCGCGGCCGAGACGGTGCGCCTGCTCGACGAGCAGATCGCGGCGCTCGACGCGCTCGGCGACGATCTCGCCGCGGCCGCCCGCGAGGCGACCGGCACCTCGGAGAACGGCGCCCGCGCGGTGGCGGAGACGGTGGCGGTGATGCGCCGCCTGCGCGAGCAGGCCGCGGCCAGCGCCGGCGCGATGGCCGCGCTCGAAGAGCGCTCGGTGGCGGTGACGGAGATCGTCACCGTGATCGAGGAGATCGCCGACCAGACCAACCTGCTGGCGCTCAACGCCGCCATCGAAGCGGCTCGGGCCGGCGAGCACGGGCGCGGCTTCGCGGTCGTCGCCGACGAGGTCCGCAAGCTGGCCGAGCGCTCGGCGGTCTCGACCCGCGAGATCTCGAACATCCTGTCGGCGATCCGGCGCGATACGGTATCGGCCGCCG
Organism: Candidatus Elarobacter sp.; assembly: GCA_030150085.1. Taxonomy (GTDB): domain Bacteria; phylum Vulcanimicrobiota; class Vulcanimicrobiia; order Vulcanimicrobiales; family Vulcanimicrobiaceae; genus Vulcanimicrobium. The sequence continues at coordinate 7,779 of JASLGJ010000237.1, forward strand.
AGCTGATGCGCCAGTCGTCCAGCGCGACCGACGACGGTCTGCGCGTCGTCGACCAGGCGCAGACCGCGCTCGACTCGCTCTCCGCGGCGGTGGTCGGCACAACTCGAACGGCCGAGGCGGTCGCCGTGCGCACCCGCTCGATGCGCGAGTCCAGCGCCCACCTGACCGAGAACGTCGGCGGTATCTCGACCATCGTCGACGAGAACGCCGCCGCGGCCGCGCAGATGCGCATGACGACCGAGTCGGTCGCCTCCGCGGTGGCCGACTCCACCGCCGCCGCGCAGCAGCAGTCGGCGACGGCGGAAGAGGTCTCGGCCTCGGCCGGCGAGCTGGAGGCGCAGGTCCGCGGCGTGGACGAGGCGGCGCACCGCGTGCGCGAGGAGTCCGAGCGGCTGGCGCAATCGGTGGCGGCCTTCCGGCTCGACGCCGACGGCGCGCTCGTCACGACCAACGGCAACGGCCACGGCCACGGCGCACCCGCGAAGCGCGCCGAGCCGGCGCCCTACCCGGTCGAAGCGGTGCTGGTCAGCGCCAACTAGGCGCCGGTCCTACGGGCGGTAGCCGCCCGCATCGTCCCCGGTCGCCCGCGCGCTTGCCGCGCGCGCGGCCGGGAACGCGCCGCCGCGAACCTCCTCGGCGTACGCGCGCAGCGCGTCGGTCGCCGCGCCGGCGAGGTTCGCGTACCGCTTGGCGAACGGCGGCGCGTCAGGGTAGAGGCCGAGCACGTCGTGCAGGACGAGCACTTGGGCGTCGCAGCGCGGGCCGCTGCCGATCCCGATGGTCGGAATCGCGAGCTGCGCGGTGATCTCGGCGGCCAGGTCGTCGGCGACCATCTCCAGCACGACCGCGAACGCTCCGGCGCCGGCGACGGCGTGCGCGTCGCGCAGCAGGCGCTCGCGCTCGCGCTTGAGGCGAAAGCCGCTGCCCACCGCGGCGGTCTGCGGCAGCACCCCGACGTGGGCGCAGACCGGAATGCCGGCCGCGGCGATGGCGCGCACGCGCGCCGCCGCGCTCTCGCCGCCTTCGAGCTTCACCGACGACGCGCCGCCGTGCTTGACCAGCGCGGTCGCGCTCGCGACCGCGAGCGCGTCGGACGCCTCGTAGCTGCCGAAGGGCAGGTCGGCGATGACGTGCGCGCGCTGCGTGCCGCGCACCACCGCGGCGGTGTGGCGCACCATGTCGCCCAGCTCCACCCCGGTGGTGGAGGGCTGGCCGAGCACGACCATCCCGAGCGAGTCGCCGACCAGCACGACGTCGATCCCGGCCGCCTCGGCGCAGCGCGCGAACGGGGCGTCGTAGGCGGTGACGAGCGGGAACGCGCCGCCCTTGCGCGCGGCGATCTCGCCCGCGCCGACCCGGCGCGTCACGAGGCGGCCCGCTCGCGGGCCCGGATCAGGCGCGCCATCGTCTCGGTGAGCGGTACGGCGAGCGCGTGCGCCGCGGCGCGGCGCAGGAGCGCGCCGGCGATGGCGTCGATCTCGGTCGGGCGGCCGGCGTCGAGGTCCTGCAGCATCGAGTTGCGGTTCGCCGCGGTCGCGCGGCCGGCCGCTTCGACCATCGCCCACGGCTCGTCGATCGGCACCCCCTCGCGGGCCGCGACCGCGGCCGCCTCGGCGACCAGCGCGCG
>JASLGJ010000243.1 GCA_030150085.1 Candidatus Elarobacter sp.
ACGCGCACCGCGGGCGGCGGCTCATCGCCGCGGTGCTGCCGGTCAGCTTGCCCGCGGCCCCGCCGCCCGCCGTGCGCTACGAGCGCTCGCGCTCGGTCTTCGCGCGCCTGCTGGGCCTGCGCCACCGCGTCGAGGCGGCGCCGCCCCGGAGCGTGACCCTGGTTCCGCCGCAGCCCGCGGCTCCCGGACCGGACGCTCGCTTCTGATACGCAGGCTCTAGAACAGGTTCCAGAGGTACTGGTTGTAGACTTCGTGGTGGTACTGGACTTCCTGCGCCTTGACGAAGGTGCCGAGCAGGCGCGGGCAGCGGTCCGCGCTGGCCTGCTTGAGGTCGGCGTAGCGGCCCTTCACGTCGGCGCCGAGCAGGGTCGTCGTCCAGTCCGAGTCGCGGAAGTTGGCCAGCGCGTCGTAGATGTTGTCGGGCAGGTAGTGCTTGGAGTCGCGCAGGTCGGCTTCGCCGCTGATCGCGCCCTCCAGGCCGGTCTTGAACACCGCCAGCATCACCATGTAGGGGTTGGAGTCGGGCGCCACCGAGCGGACCTCGATGCGCGAGCTGCGCTCGTTGCCCAGCGGAATGCGGATCATCGAGCCGCGGTCGACCGGCGAGGCCTTGATCTGGTTGGGGGCCTCGAAGTGCGGGTCGAGCCGGCGGTAGGCGTTGACGCTCGAGTTGAGCATCAGGCACATGTCGTTGCCGCGGCTGAGGATGCGGTCGACGAACTGCCAGCCGAAGTCGCTCAGGTCCTCCGCGCCGCCCGGGCCCCAGAACAGGTTCTTGCCGTTCTTGCTGACCGAGACGTTGGTGTGCATGCCGTTGCCGTTCACCCCGACCACGGGCTTGGGCAGGAAGCTGGCCGTCATGCCGAACTTGGTCGCGACCTGGCGGCAGATCAGCTTGTAGAGCTGGATCGTGTCCGCCCCCGCGACCACCTCGCCGTAGCCGTAGTTGATCTCGAACTGCGAGGGCGCGACCTCGGGATGGTCCTTCTCGTTCTCGAAGCCCATCGCGCGCTGCACCTCGGCCACCGTGTCGATGAACATCCGCAGCGGGTCGCCGGGCAGCGAGTGGTAGTAGCCGCCGGTGTTGACGTACTCGAACTTGCCGGTCTCGTGGAAGTGGCGCTCGGCGTTGAGCCCCTGGAACACGAAGCCTTCGATCTCGTTGGCCGCGTTGAGGGTGTAGCCCGACTCCTCGAAGTGCTTGTTCGAGAGCGCCTTGAGGCTGCCCCGGATGTCGGCCGAGAACGGGGTGCTGTCGCGCCCCAGCACGTCGGCGAACACGAACACCTTACCCGGCCCGAAGATGTCGGCCGGGGCCCAGTAGAACGCGCTCCAGTCCAGCGCCAGGCGCAGGTCGCTCTCGCGCTGGGAGGTGAAGCCGCGGATCGACGAGCCGTCGAAGGTCAGGTTGTCGGCGGACTTGAGCAAGAACTTCTTGTCGTAGTCCAGCATGTGCAGCCGGCCTTCGAGATCGGTGAACATCACCGTCACCGCCTTGATGCGGTTCTCGTCGGTCAGGTACCGCAGCCGCTCTTCCTGGATCTGCGCGGCCGGCACGCGGTCCCGGCGCTGCCGCTTGGCGGTGAGGTTCAGCTCCTCCAGCTCGCCGTACGAGAGCGTGAGAAAGTCGCGCAGTTCGGTAGCCATCGTGTGTTCCGTGATCTCCTCTTCGGCAAGACGGGCGTCGCCGCAACCGGTTCGCGAGCACGGGGGCGGCGCCTTGACCCAATCTTCGCCCGCGGACGCGGGGCGGCGCAGCGTTTGGATAGAGGGAACGGCGCGGGGCGCGCCGAGGAGCGGCGGCTCAGCCCTGCGGCCGGGCGGCGCTCCGCTCGCGGAAGAACTGGCCCTGGGTCTGGGGGTTGGGGCCCTCGCCGCGCGCGTAGGCCTGCAGGGCGCGCGAGTAAGCGGCGTTCCGCTCGGCTTTGGTCAGCTCGCTCCAGGGGCGGTTGGGGTCGGGCTTGGGAGGGGCGTATTTGCGCTTGGCGGCCATTCCCCATCCTGCGGCGGCGAGCCGGATTCTCCTCGCCGCGCGCGGCCGGGCCGATTTCGGGGAACGAGGCGGGCATGGGATTTCTGTGGGGCCTGGTCAAGGCGGTGTTCGTGTTCTTCGCGGTGGTGATCGCGCTGCTGGTCGCGGTCGACGGCACGCTGCTGGCCAACCTGACCCGCAAGGGCGAGCGCTGACCCGGGCCGCGGACGCCGGATTGTAAGCCTTCGTGCAAGGCGCGCGGCGAGGCGGGGGGCGAGTGAGCGGCTAGCCGAAGCGGCCTGGAAATGGCGGATGTCGGCGCTGCCTCGACGGCGGAGACCTTGCTCCGGCTCACCGTCGCGCTCGACGCGGCGCGCGAGCTGATCACGGTGATCGATGCGACGCCCACCAGCGACGGTGGGCCGCTGATCGTGTTCGCCAACGCCGCCTACCTGCGCGAGACCGGCTACGCCGCCGAGGAGATCGTCGGCAAGCGCGTCGGCCGCCTGCTCGACGGGGCCGACCCGGAGCTGCTGCGCAGCTTCCGCGCCGCCACCGACGCCGGCCGGCCCTACACGCTGCAGGCCCGGGCCCGCCGCAAGGACGGCTCGACCTTCGCCTACGAGGCCCACGGCCAGCCCTTCTTCCGCGAGGACGGCACCTACGCGGGCCGGATCGCGATCGGGCGCAACGTCGAGGAGCGCAACGCCGAGCGCAACCGCTTCGCCAGCGTCGTGGCCGCGCTCGAGCACGCCGACGACAACGTCTTCGTGGTCGACCAGCACACCGACGACGGCAGCTACCGGGTGACCTTCGTCAACGAGTCGGTCGTGCACCGCACCGGCTACACGCGCGAGGAGTTCGAGCGCGACTCCAGCCGCATCCTCAACGGGCCGCTGACCGACCGCGCCCTGCGCGCCCAGGCCCTGGCCGGCCTGCGGGCCGGGCGCAAGGCCCGCATCGAGCTGCTGCTCTACCGCAAGGACGGCTCGACCTACTGGTCCGAGCTGAGCGCGACCCCGATCGCCGACGACCAGGGCCGCTTCACGCGCTTCGTCATGATCGAGCGCGACGTCACCGACAGCCGGCGCCGCAACGAGGAGCTGGGCGTGCTGTGGGCCGCGTTCGAGCACGCCAGCGACAGCATCGTGGTCTACCGGCGCCCGCTCGAGGGCGGCAAGCCGCGCATCGTGTACGTCAACGACACGACCATGCGCAACTCGGGCTTCTCGCGCGACGAGCTGGTCTCGGGCAGCACCGGGATCGGCCCGCTGACCGACCGCACGACCGTGCGCGCGCTGCGCGACGCGCTGCTGGAAGGGCAGCCGATCCGGGCTCGCCTGGCGCTGTACCGCAAGGACGGCTCGATGTACTGGGGCGAGGTCGACGGCCGGCCGGTGCGCGACGCGGCCGGCACGACCACGCACTGGATCTCGATCGAGCGCGACATCACGGCCGCGGTCGAGCGCGAGCGCGCGCTCTCGGCGCTGCTCGACGCCACCCGCAGCCTGTTCGGGGTGCTCGACGGCGCGGCGCTCGACCCGGTCTTCCTGAGCGCGGTGCGGGTCGTGCTCGAAGCCGACGCGGCCTTCGCGAGCGACCCGCACGACCCGCTGCGCGCGCTGGCCCTGGCCAGCGACGACGCGGTCGCCGACGAGCGCGGCCGCTTGGGCATCGCGCTGCGCGTGCCGGGGCGCGAGCCGCGCGTGGTCGCGGTCGCCTACCGGCGCGACCGGCCGCCGAGCGGCAACGACCGCGCGGTGCTCGCCCTGCTGGCCCAGACCTACGCCGCGGCGGCCCGCAACGCGGCCTCGTTCGAGGAGATCGACCAGCAGCGCAGCGCGGTGCTCGCGCTGAGCCGGATGAAGGGCGACCTCATCACGATGCTCGCCAACGACCTCAACAACCCACTCACCTCGATCCGCGGCTTCGCGGAGTTCCTGGCCGAGACGCCGCAGCTCGGCAGCGCCGACGCGGCGGTCGCGACCACGGCCATCATCCGCGCCACCGAGCGGCTCGTCGACCTCGGCCGCGAGACCCTCGCGCTGGCCCGCTTGGAGGACGACGCGCTGGTGCTGACGCCCGAGCCGGTCGACTACGGCGCGCTGCTGAGCGAGATCGCGCAGCGCCAGCCGCGCCCGGTCGAGGTGGTCACGGCGGGCGAGGTGCACGGCACGGCCGACCCGGTGCTGGTGCACGGCCTGTTCGAGACGCTGATCGGCAACGCGGCCAAGTTCGCCCCGCCCCAGACGCCGGTCGCGGTGCGGGTGCACGGCGAGGTCGACGCGATCGTGGTCGCGATCGAAGCACCCGGCCTGGGCGGAGAGCTGGGCCTGTTCGTGCGGCTGGTGGTCAAGCGCCACGGCGGCTCGATCGCGCTCGACAGCCGCTCCAGCAGCGAGACGCGGGTGGTCGTGCGGCTGCCGCGCGACGCCTGCTTCACCGTGCCGCGCGCGGTGCTGCTGCTCGAGCGCGACGGCGACGCCGCCTCGTACGCCGAGCACGTCCTGCGCGACGCGGGCTACCGCGTGCGCGCGGTGCACGACGACGGCGCGTTCGCCCGCGCGCTGGCCGACGACGGCGCGGTGATCGCGGTCGTGCCCGACGGCGCGCGGGACGCGCTCGAGGCCGCGCACGCCAGCGGCGTGCCGATCGTCGAGCTGCGCAAGCCCTATCTGGCCAGCGACCTGCTGCGCGCGCTCTCCACCGCCTCCTGAGCCTGGGCCTGGGCCCGGCCGTCGGCGTAGCCCAGCTCGAACAGGCGGTTCACCTCGGCTTGGTCGTCGAAGCCCAGGGTCGGCAGGTCGAGCGGCGCGGCCGGGCCGATGATGCGGAAATCGACGTGCCGCTTGCCGGGCGCGAGGCCCGCCGCGACGTCGGCGTTGATGCGGCGCGCGAGCTTGAGGTCGAGCTCGAGCATGCGCTCGGAGTTCGCGTCGAGCATGATCGACGCGACCTCCATCATCGAGCTCACCGAGCGCTCCGCGCCGCGCCCGCCCGAGGGCGCGACGAGGATCGCGGTGACGTCGGTCGCGCCGGCGTCGATGGCCTGGCGGATCGGGGCGTTGTTTGTGAAGCCGCCGTCGGCGAACGCGCGCGGCACGCCGTCCGCGCAGCGGATCGTGACCGGCTCGTAGACCGGCGGCAGCGCGGCCGAGGCGCAGATCGCGTCGACGTAGTTCTCGGGCCCCAGCGGCTCGGCCGGCTCGCTGCCGAAGAACGCGGCCGCGGCGGCCTCGCGGCCGGGCGGAAAGTAGGCGAAGGCCTCGCCCCGCCCGTTGGACAGGTTGGTCGCGCCGGCGATGAAGGTGTGCGCCAGCGCGGAGAAGTCGGCCAGCTCGGCGATCACGCTGCGCACGTTGCCGCTCTCGAACAGCCCCAGCAGCCCGGGCAGACCGCCCGCCGCGGTGAGCTGCGGAAGCGCGCGCACCATCGAGAACGCGTGCGCGGCCTTGCGCTGGATGGGCGAGCGCAGCAAGCCGTGCGCGGCCTGCCAGAGCAGCACGATCACGGCCAGCTCGGGCTTGAGCTGGGTCACCCCGCGGGTCGAGATCGTCTCCCAGATCTCGGCCAGCCGGTGGGTCATGTTCTGCGCGACGAACAAGCCGTTGACCGCGCCGATCGACGTGCCGCACACGATGTCGAACGTCTCGCGCTCGCACAGCGCGGCGACCACGCCCGCCTCGTACGCGCCGCGCGCGCCGCCCCCGCCCAGGATCAGCGCGCGTACCGGCCGCGGCGGCTCCGCGCGCCGGCGGCGGTGGGGGAACATGCGGATCATCGCTGCGACGCCCTCCTGCGCGGTGCGCGCGGGGCACGGGGCTCCTATGGTATCAGATACCCGCTCCGCTCGCCATCACAACGCGCGCCGCTCGGTACGCCGGGCGCGCGCGCTCACTGCGCGGTCATGCCCCCGTCGATCACCATCTCGGCCCCGGTCACGAAGCGCGACTCGTCGGAGAGCAGATACACGATCAGGTCGGCGATCTCGCGCGCCTCGGCCACCCGCCCGAGCGGCACCTGCGCGACCAGCGCGGCGCGCGTCTTCTCGGGGTCGCGCGAGCCGCCCACGATGGTGCGGTACATCGCGGTGTCGACGAAGGTCGGGTGGACCGAGTTGCAGCGGATGCCGTAGCCGCGCCGCGCGCAGTACAGCGCGACCGACTTGGTCAGCATCCGGACCGCGCCCTTGGAGGCGTTGTAGGCCACCACGTTGTGGCCCCCGATGATCCCGCTGACCGACGACAGGTTGACGATCGAGCCGCCCTGCGCCTTGAGCGTGCGCACCGCGTGGCGGCAGCCGTAGAACACGCCGTCGACGTTGACCGCCTGGGTGCGGTGCCAGTCCTCGTCCGACATCGTCTCGATGTCGCCCATCAGGAAGATCCCGGCGTTGTTGACCACCCCGTCGAGCCGGTTGAAGCGCTCGCGCACGTCGGCCACCGCGCCGGCCCAGCTCTCGTCGCTGGTCACGTCGAGCCGCACGAAGTGCAGCCCGGGCGACTCCCGCGCGGCCCGCTCGCCCGCGTCGAGGTCGACGTCGCCCACCGCGACGTGCGCGCCCTCCTCCATCGCCCGGCGCGCGGCGGCCAAGCCGATCCCGCTCGCGCCGCCGCTGATCAGCACCGCCTTGCCGGCCAGGCGTCCCGCCTTCACGCCGGCGCGCTACTCGCCGCTGTCGTACGAGATCGACTCGACCCGCAGGCTGACGTCGCCCACCGGACGGTGCCAGACGACCCGCTTGCCGGTCTGCGCGCCCAGCAGGGCTCGGGCCAGCGGCGAGGTGGCGCCGATCTTGCCCGCCCGCACGTCGGCCTCGACGTCGCCCACGATCGTGTAGCGGCTGGTGTTGCGCTGCGCGCCGACCCCCTGGACGACGCTGACCGTCGCGCCCAAGGCGACCTGCTTGCGGTCGGCGGGGGGCTCGACCACGACCGCCGACTCGAGCAGCTCCTCCAGGCGGGCCCGCTCCTGGGGATCTTGCTCGGCCTCCAGGCGGCGGCGGGTGGCGGCATACCAGCCGGGCGTGACCTGCCCGGTCGGTGCGTGGGCGAGGCGGACGGCGGGCTCGGGCGCGTCGTCGCGCTCTTTCGTGAAGGCGCGGCTCATGGCTGCATTGTACCCGAATGGCGTTCGCTCGGGCATATTCCCGGTGCGAGGGTAGATAGAGCACGCTCGGTACGCTATGATGAGCGGACGAGCGCGGAGGGTGCGGATGAAGGCGAGCGGGCACGCGTGACGGCGGAGCCGAGCATGGGCTTGAGCGGGACGATCGCGGGAACGGTCCACGACCCGTTCCACCACACGACGCTCGCCCGCTACGCCGCGTCCACGCCCGCCGGGCACCGCCGCCCGAGCTGGCAGCTCACCCGCTGGCCGGTCATGCGCGACGAGTTCGAAAAGCTGGTCGCCGAGGCCAGCCGGCCTGACGAGACCGGCGCCGCGCTCGCGCTCGCCGAGCCGGAACCCAAGAGCCTGGCGGCCCGCCAGGTCGCCGCGCCGGTCGCGCCGCCCACGGTGGTGAGCAATCTGGCCGGCCTGGGCCGGACCCCGATCGACCCGCCCGATCCGGCCTTGGCGGTCGGCCCCGACGACGTGATGGTCGCCGTCAACGACCGCTTCGCGGTGGTCTCCAAGCGCGCGCCCGGCCCGCCGACGGCGCTCCCGCTGGCGGCGCTGTTCGGTTCGGCCGTGCCGCCCAACGCGTTCCTGTTCGATCCCAAGCTGGCCTACGACCACTACGCGCAGCGCTGGATCGTGCTCTCCGACGCGCGCCGCCAGGCTCCGGCCGGGTCGTGGCTGGTGCTCGCCACCTCCCAGACCTCCGACCCGCGCGGGCGCTACAACACCTGGACCCTCGACGCCTCGTACGACGGCCAGCGCGCGACCAACAACTGGGCCGACTTCCCGGGCCTGGGCTACGACGAGCAGGCGGTCTACGTCGCGGTCAACATGATGGCGTTCGGGGGCGGCTTCCAGCACGCCAAGCTGCGCATCCTCAACAAGGCCGAGCTCTACCCGCCGGCCGACCGGCCCGCGCCCGCGCTGCACTGGTTCGACATCGCGCGCCTGCCCAACCCGGACGGCAGCCTGGCCTTCGCGGTCCAGCCCGCGGTCCACCACCGGGGCCAGGGCGGACCGGCGTACCTGGTCAACGCGCTCTGGCCGGCCGGCGACAGCCTCACCGTCTGGACCCTGACCGACCCCCTCGCGCCCTGGCGCAAGGGTGGCGGCAGGCCCTCGCTCGTCAACCGCTCCGTGCCCTGCAACGGCTACGCCCAGCCGCCGGCGGCCAAGCAGCCCGGCGCGCCGCCCCTGGTCGGGACCGACGACGTCCGGCTCTCCGCCGCGACCTACGACGCGGACGGCCCCGGGGCCGGGCTGTGGACCGCGCACACCTCGAAGTTCACCTGGCCGGGCGAGCCCGAGGCCCGCTCGCTGGTGCAGTGGTACCAGCTCGATCCCGCCGCGCCGGCCCTGCTCCAGCAAGGGCGCTACGGCGAGCCGGGCGCCTACCACTACTTCCCGGCCTTGGCGACGGCGGCCAGCGGCGACGCGTTCGTCGTGTTCGGGCGCTCCGGCATGCACGACTACGCCCACCTGCGCGCGACCGGGCGGGCCGCCGCCGACCCCGCCGGGCGGCTGCGCGACAGCGCCCTGCTGCAGTCCGGCAGCGCGACCTACACCAGCCCGAACAGCGCCGGCAACACGGCCCGCTGGGGCGACTACTTCTCCGCCGCGCGCGACCCGCACGACCCGGGCCTGGTCTGGCTCTACGGCCAGTACGCCGGCCCGGGCGGGGCCTGGGCGACGCGCCTGTGCGCGGTGCGCTTCTAGCGGTAGCCGGCCTGCATCGCGGCAAGCCGGTCGCGGTGCGCGCCCAGGTCGAGGCGGGCCAGCGGCAGCTCCGGCAGACCGGTGCGGTCCTCGAAGGTCGGGCGCTCCTCGCGGTAGATCACGCCCAGGGGGATGTCGCCCTCGCGGGTCAGCGCGGCGAACGCGGCGAGGCGGTCGGCGGGCGCGTAGCCGTCGCGCTCGGCGATGTTCTCGACGTTCTCCTTGAACCACGCGTAGGTGTTGATCTTGTTGTAGGTGACGCAGGGCGACATCACCTCGACGATCGAGAAGCCGCGGTGCTCGATTGCCTGCTTGATCAGCTGCACCAGCGGCTTGGGCTGGGCCGAGAAGCCGCGCGCGATGAAGGTCGCGCCGGCGGCGAGCGCGAGCGCCAGGCCGTTGAGCGGCGAGTCGGGGTTGCCGTCGGGGCTGACCGAGGCCACGTAGCCGGTCGCGCTGGTCGGCGAGGCCTGGCCCTTGGTCAGCCCGTACGTCTGGTTGTCCATCACGATGTAGGTCACGTCGGGGTTGCGCCGCACCGCGTGCACGAAGTGGCCCGCGCCGATCGCGTAACCGTCGCCGTCGCCGCCCGCCGCGATCACGGTCAGGTCGCGGTTGGCCAGCTTGACCGCGGTCGCGACCGGCAGCGCCCGCCCGTGCACGCCGTGGAAGGCGTAGCTGTGCAGGTAGCCCGAGATCTTTCCGGAGCAGCCGATGCCCGAGACGAACGCCACCTCGTGCGGCTGTTTGCCCAGCTCCGCCAGGGCCGACTTGAGCGCGGAGAGCACGCCGTAGTCGCCGCAGCCGGGGCACCACCACGACGGCGTCGCGGTGGCGAAGTCCTTGGCGGTCAGGGTTGCCGTCACTTGAGCACCTCTTCGCTGGCGGTGTCGTCGGTCGCGGCGACGCGCCGCACCGCTTCGATGATCTCGATGGGGCGGAAGGGGCGGCCGTCGTACTTGCGCACGCCGTGCAGCGCGTCGAGCGGGCCGACCACGCTGCGGATCAGGCGCAGGAGCTGCCCGCCGTAGTTGTTCTCGACCACGAACACGTGCTGCGCGCCGCGCACGAACTGGCGGATGTCGTCCTCGGGGAACGGCCACAGCGTGCGCAGCTGCAGGAAGCGCACCGGCACGCCGGCCGCGCCGAGCCGGTCGACGGCCTCGGCGATCGGGCCGCGGTTGGCCCCGTAGCCGACGATTGCGAGGTCGGCGTCGGCGACCCCGTGCACGAGCGCGCGCGGGAGTTCGTCGCGCATCGCCTCGAGCTTGCCCATCCGCTTCTCCATCATGCGGGCGCGGTTGCGGGCGTTCTCGGTGATCACGCCGGCCTCGTTGTGCTCCGAGCCCGCGGCCAGGTGCATCCCGCCCGGCACGCCGGGGATGACCCGCGGCGACACGCCGCCGTCGTTGAACGCGTAGCGCTGGTACTCGCCGAAGGTCACCTCGCCCGCGTCGATCAGCGCGCCGCGGTCGATCCGCACCGCGTCGAGGTCGAACGGCGCCAGCGTCGCCTTGCTCTGGCAGAGCGCCTGTTCGGTCAGCACGAACACCGGGAGCTGCCAGCGGTCCGCCAAATTGAACGCCGCCGCGGCCAGCTCGAACGACTCGCGCACCGTGCCCGGGGCGAGCACGACGCGCGGGATCTCGCCGTGGCCGGAGTAGATCAGGTGGTCGAGATTGCTCTGCTCGGTCTTGGTCGGCATCCCGGTCGACGGGCCGGCGCGCGCGCACTCGATCACCACCACCGGGATCTCCAGCACGCCGGCCAGGCCGATCGCCTCGGTCATCAGGGCCTGGCCCGGGCCCGAGGTCGCGGTCATGGCGCGCACGCCGGTGAACGACGCGCCCAGCGTCATCGTGATCGCGGCCAGCTCGTCCTCGGCCTGCACCGCGATTCCCCCGAAGCGCGGAAGCTGCTTGGACATCCACTCCAGGATGTCGGTCGCGGGCGTGATCGGGTAGCCGGCCATGAAGCGGCAGCCGGCCACCAGCGCGCCGTAGGCGATCGCGTCGTTGCCCATCATGATCAGGCGCTCGCCGTCGGCGCTCGCGCGCAGGCCGTAGCCGCTGGGCCGCGCGGCGAAATGTTCGGCCACGTACTCTTCGCCCGCCGCGATCGCGCGCAGGTTGAGGTCGACGACCTTCTCGCCCTTGCGCCCGTACACGCCGCGCACGTCGGCGCGCACGATCTCGCGGTCCATCCCGAGCAGCGCGCCCAGCACGCCTAGCGCGATCGTGTTGCGCACCAGCTCCAGGCCGACTTCCTTGGCCAGGCGGGCGAGGGGGATCTCGTACCAGGTGACGTCCTCCCGGCGCAGCGCGGCGGGGATCGTCTCCGACGTGTCGTCGAAAACGACGAAGCCGCCGGGCCGCATCTCGTCGACGTGCGCCTCGACGGCTTCGAGGTCGAACGCGACCAGCGCGTCGACCGCGTCGGCCATGCCGTAGTCGGGCCGCTCCCCGGCCCGGATCACGTAGTTGGTGTGCCCGCCGCGGATGCGCGACGGAAAATCCTTGTACGTGTAGACCTCGAGGCCCATTCGCTTGAACACGCCGGCAATCAGGTCACCCGTCGTCAGGCTGCCGTCACCGGCTTGCCCACCGAACATGACTTCGACGTTGTTGAGGATCACGCGTAGACCTCGCGGTCCGGCGCTCTGCATGGGCGCCAGTGTCTTGGGGTTCTCTGGCGGGGAGGGCCTCCCCCTTCGCCCGCCTGAAAGGGTCGTCTGATGGTGATCGACGCCCACGTCCACTTGCTCGCCGAGGGCTTCATGCACGACCGCTGGTGGGACGGCCTGGGGCGCACCATGGGCGGACGCCTCGCGGCGCGCGGCGAGCGGCTTCCCGCCTCGCCCCTGGCCTTCGCCAAGGACGTGGCCCGGACGCACTGGTTCGATCCCGACGGCAGCAAGCTGATCGCGCAGATGGATGCCGCGGGGGTCGATGCGAGCGTGCTGCTCGCGCTCGACTACGGGCTGCTGACCGGCGAGCCGGCGACGCCGATCGTCGACCAGAACGCGCTCGTGCTCGAGATCGCGCGCCGCCACCCGGACCGCATCATCCCGCTCTACACCATCGACCCGCGCCGCGAGGGCGCGTTCGAGCTGTTCCGCGAGGGCGTCGCGCGCGGCATGCGCGGGCTCAAGCTGCACTGCGCGGCGGGCTTCTTCCCGCACGACGAGGTCTGCAAGCCGTTCTACGCGCTGGCGCAGGAGCGCGGGCTGCCGCTGCTGCTGCACACCGGGCACCAGCCCGGCCCGTGCAAGGCGCGCTACACCATGCCCGAGCACGTCGACGACGTCGCGGCCGAGTTCCCCGACCTCGCGATCGTGTGCGCGCACCTCGCGCACGCCTGGCACGACCAGCTGCTCGCGCTGGCCTCGACCAAGCCCAACATCCACATGGACTTCTCGGGCTGGCAGCCGGTCTTCGCGCGCCGGCCGCGGGAGCTGCTCGGGCTGCTGCGCCGGATCGTCGACGAGCTGGGCGCGCAGCGCGTGTTCTGGGGCTCGGACGGGCCGTACCTCAACACCCGGATGCCGCTGGCGGAGTGGAAGAACGGGTTCGAGGCCGCGGCGCGGGAAGCGGGGTTCGGCGAGGGCGAACTGGCGCTGCTCATGGGCGGCGCGGCGGGCGCCGTGTACGGCACGCGCGCGGAGGCGACGGTCTGAATGAACACCCTGCACTTTCCCCACTGGCCCAAGCGGCGGCCCAAAGTGATTCCGATCCCCGTCACCAACCTCGCGCTCAACCTCGCCACCACCGCGCAGCGCTACCCGCAGCAGCCGGCGATCGTCTACTACGACACGCCGCTGAGCTACGCGCGGGTCTGGCGCGAGGTGGAGGCGCTGGCCGGCTATCTCCAGACGCGGGCCGGGGTCGGGGCGGGCGACCGGGTGCTGCTGTTCATGCAGAACTCGCCCCAGTTCGCGATCGCGTACTACGCGATCGTGCGCGCGAACGCGGTGGTCGTGCCGCTCAACCCGATGCTCGTCGCCGCCGAGCTGGCCGCCTATCTCGAAGACAGCGGGGCGAAGGCGGCCGTCGTCGGGCAGGAGCTGCTCGACAAGCTGCGTCCCTATGCGCCCGACCCGCTCGCGACGGTCGTCGTCGCGGCCTACGGCGACTACGTCGAGCGCGAGACGCGGCTGAGCCTGCCGCCCGCGGTCGCCGCGCCGCGCGCGCCGCTGAGCGCGCCGTTCACGGCCTGGGCCGACGCGCTGGGCGCGAACGCCGAGCCCGGCCCGGTCACCACCGGCGCCGACGACGTGTGCCTGCTGCCGTACACCTCGGGCACGACCGGCAAGCCGAAGGGCTGCGTGCACACCCACCGCTCGGTGCAGACCACCGCGGTCTCGGTGGTCGGCTGGGGCGCCAGCCCGGCCGGAGCGCGCATCCTCTCGGTGCTGCCCTACTTCCACGTCACCGGCATGACGCTCGACCTCAACGCGGCGTTCTTCGCCGGCTGGACCGTCGTCATGACGACCCGCTGGGACGCGCCGACCGCGCTCAGCTTGATCGAGCGCTACGAGTGCGCGGCGCTGACGGCGATCAGCGCGATGGTCGTCGACCTGCTCGCGAGCCCGGCCTTCCGGCCCGAGAAGATCGCTTCGCTCGCGCACCTCGGGGGCGGCGGCGCGCCGCTCCCGGCCGCGGTCGGCGAACAGCTCAGCGGGCGGCTCGGCCTGTCCTACGTCGAGGGCTACGGGCTGACCGAAACCATCTCGATGACGCACTCCAACCCGGCCGACCGCCCCAAGCTGCAGTGCCTGGGCATTCCCACCTTCGGGGTCGACTCGCGCGTGATCGACCCCGACAGCGGGCGCGAGCTGCCCCAAGGCGAGACGGGCGAGATCGTCATCGCCGGCGCGCAGGTGATGCGCGAGTACTGGCGGCAGCCCGAGGCGACCGCCGAGGTCTTCATCGCGCTCGACGGCAAGCGCTTCTTCCGCACCGGCGACCTGGGCTACATCGACGCCGAAGGCTACTTCTTCATGGTCGACCGGCTCAAGCGCATGATCAACGTCGCCGGGTTCAAGGTCTGGCCGGCCGAGGTCGAGACGCAGCTCTTCGCCCACCCCGCGATCAAGGAGGCCTGCGTGATCGCCTCGCTCGACGCGCGGCGCGGCGAGCAGGCCAAGGCGCTGATCGTGCTGCGCGACGGCGCGCGGACCAGCGCGGAGGAGATCCAAGCCTGGGCCCGCGAGCGGATGGCGCCCTACAAGGTGCCGGCGCTGATCGAGTTCGTCGCCGCGCTGCCGCGCGGCGGCACCGGGAAAGTCGCCTGGCGCGAGCTGCAGGAGGCCGATCGGCGCAAGGCGGCCGGCGCGGCGGCGGTCTAGCGGCGCAGGCCGACGCGCCCGCCGTCGTAGTCGAACCAGCAGTCGAACGAGGCCAGCACGTCGCTCCCGACGATCCCGTCGAACGGCGGGTCGAGCGCGTCGGGGCGGTCGTTGCGCGGCTCTTGCAGCGCGACGGCCGCTTCGCCGAAGCGGCTCGAACCGAGCTCGAGCTCCGGCGCGCTCCACGCCGTGACGCGCAGCGTGCCTTCGAGAAAGCGCAGCGTGCCGGGCGCGCGCGGGGGGAGCGAGGGCCTCCAGCGCGCGCCGATCTCGCTCGCGTGGCGCTGCCGAAACGGTTCGAGCACGACCAGCCGGTCGGAGCCGGTGTCGAGCGCGAAGCGGTCGGACGAGGCCGCACCGAGGGTCGCCCGCACCAGCGGCAGTCCTTCCGCGACGTTCGCGGCGAGCGCCGTGGTGCTCGCGTCCCGGAAGACCGCCTCCGCGGATTCGCGCGGAAGCACCTCGACCCGCTGGTGCGCGTAGTCGACGTGCACGACGTGGCCGAAGAAGAAATCGTAGCCCAGGATGCCCTCCGCGCCCAGCCCGTCCAGGGGGATCGCGAGCGTCGAGACGTTGCTCGCC
The DNA here is from genome assembly GCA_030150085.1 of Candidatus Elarobacter sp. Lineage (GTDB taxonomy): Bacteria > Vulcanimicrobiota > Vulcanimicrobiia > Vulcanimicrobiales > Vulcanimicrobiaceae > Vulcanimicrobium. The sequence continues at coordinate 14,739 of JASLGJ010000243.1, forward strand.
GCCAGAGCCCCGACCGCCATGCGCGGCACGCTCGCGTGCTCGAGCGCGGGGTGCAGGCCCAGCCGGTCGGCGAGCCCGCGGTCGAGCGTGATGCTCGCGGTCCCGGTGTCGAGGACGAACGGCACGCGCCGGCGCGCGCCCAGGTCGACCTCGACCACGATGCGGCGGCCGTCGAAGCGCGCCGGCAGCGCCAGCCCGGCGGCGGACGGCGCGAGCGGTGCGAACACCCGCCGCGGCGCCGGCGGCGCGACCCCCTCCTGTGCGACCGCGCCCGGCTCGACCGCGTCGAGCGTCGCGTCTAGATCGTTGCCGCGCTCGCCGTCGGCGACGTGCCAGTGCCGCGCGCGCAGCGCGCCGCCGAGCGGTTTGAAGCGGTCGAACGCCGTGACGACCGTCCGCCCGCCCTCGCGCGTCATCTCGCGCACGATCAGCCCGCTCGCCTCGTCGACGAAGAACCAGTGCGGCTTGTCGCGCGGCGCGCGGTCGACGATCGCCCAGGCCGGGTGCGGGCCGCGCGTCTCGCCCGCCAGCGCGCAGTC
>JASLGJ010000267.1 GCA_030150085.1 Candidatus Elarobacter sp.
ATGATGACCTTTGGAGCGGTGGCCCCGGCGTTCGCGAACGGTGCCGCCAGCACGCGCAACATCCTCCTCGGCGGCGCGGCGGCCGCGGTGCTGGTGACCAACTACAACCACAAGGTGCGCCAGAAGCGCGCCGAGCAGCGCGCGGCGGAAGCCCGCCGCCAGGCGTACTACCGCCGCCACCACCGCGGCTGACGCAGCTTCGGCACCGACGGCGCACGAGACGCTCCCGCGAGGGAGCGTCTTCGTTTTGCCGTCATCATCGTACACGGTAGGCGCTCGTGCGCGCAGTGCGGCTTGACGAGCGTTAATTGTATCGGATATGTAATCGGAGACGCACCGGAATCGCCGCTCTCTTCGCACTATCCGCTCCGTTCTTTCGAGCTCGGAGGACGCCGGCAGTCGTCGCTCATCACTGTCCGAACGAAACGGAGTCTTTTTCATATGCTCCATGCTCGGTTCACGACGGCCCTCGTCGCCGTGCTCCTCGCCGCGGGCTGCGCCGGCGGTACTTCCATCACTCCCGTCTCTCCCTCCGGAAACGGCCCGTCCGGCAGCGGCGCGGCGGTGCAGCGCGCGCCGCTGGACGCCTCCGGCGCGCTCGCCGATCCCGGCTTCGAGAGCGGCGGCACGAGCGTCTGGACGCAGTGCGGCACGGTCAACGCCAGCGTGCAGTCGGGGACGGTTCACAGCGGCTCGTACGCGATGCAGGCCGGCAGCGCTTCGAGCGAGCCCAACGGCAACGCCGCGCTGTGCCAGAAGGTCACCGTCCCGAGCGGCACGCCCAAGCTGACGATGTGGACGTACGAGAAGACCAACGAGACCTCGACGACCTACGCCTACCAGGAGATGAGCCTGCGCAGCGCCTCCAACACCTCGACCGTGCTCACCACCCTGTGGAAGGGGCTCTCGACGAGCGGCTGGACCCAGCGCTCGTACGACGTCAGCGCGTACGCCGGCCAGACCGTCGTGATCTACTTCGGCGTGCACGGCAACGGCGCGAGCGGCTACTACGTCGGCTTGTGGGTCGACGACGTCGCCTGGTCCGGCGTGACCGCGACGCCCACCCCGGTGCCGACCGCGACCCCGACGGGCGGCCCGACGCCGACGCCGGCTCCCACCCCGTCGAGCTCGGCGTACCCGTGCAACAACCAGCAGTTCCTGACCTATCAGAGCGAGTTCGCCAGCGGCAGCATCACCGCCGACCAGTTCGTCGACGTCTGCGGCAGCGTGACGCAGGTGCTCCCCGCGAAGAAGACCACCAGCGGCAACCACGGCTACTTCTACGTGCAGATGCCGTCGGGGTACCAGATCGAGATCGTCTCGAACCTCGACGCGATGGCGCAGGCTCCGACCAACAAGCCGCCCTCGACCTGGCCTTGGGTCTCGGTCGGCCAGTACGTGTACGTCCAAGGGCGCTACTACTACGACAGCTCCAGCAGCCAGGGCATCGACTGGACCGAGGACGACACCAGCAGTTCCTGGCCGCACGTCGGCTGGGTGGTCGTCTGCAACTCGTCGGGCGCCAGCTGCTCGAAATACTGGTAGCCCGCCCCCAACCCGCCCAGGGCGGCCGCCGGATGCTTCGAGCGTCCGGCGGCCGTTTCGCTTTCCGGGGCAGCCCAAAGGATAGACCTGCTCAGGACGGGACAGCGTCCGGATGGTACTAAGGGCGATTGCGGGGTACATACGGGTGAACGCGAACCCTCTGCTCTTGGAGCAGCGGGGGGAACAGCTGCGGAGGGGATCGTGACCGTGGTACCCGGGGGCACTCTGGATGCGACCCAGAGACGGCTTACCTTGCTTGTTCGCGCAGGCGAGCTGTTTCATCGTTCGCTGGACCTCGAGGAGACGCTCGCGAACGTCGCGCACACGGCGGTGGAGTCGTTCGCCGAGCTGTGCTTGTTCGACCTGATCGACGAGAACACGGGCCGGCTCTACGTGAGCGTCGGCGCGCACCGCGACCCCACGGTCGAGTCGTCGCTCAAGGCGATGGTCACCCAGATCCTGCAGTCGGAGGCCCGCGGCATCCATCCCGCCCGGCACGTCGCGCAAACCGGCGAGTCCTTTTTCGTACCGCTCTTCGACGAGGCGACGCTCATGCGGCACGCTTCCTCCGACGAGCACGAGTCGTTCATGCGGCTCATGATGTACCGCTCGAAGATCGTCGTCCCGGTCATCGCGCAGGGCGGCATCTTCGGCGCGCTGACGTTCGTGCGGACGGCCGATTCCGAGCCGTTCGACATCGCCGACATGCAGGCCGCCGAAGAGCTGGGCCGCCGCGCCGGGCTCGCCGTCGCGAACGCCAAGCGGTACAGCCGCGAGCAGCACGTCGCCGAGACGCTGCAGCGCGCGTTCCTCAACGACGAGCTGCCCAACACCGACGCCCTGCACTTCAGCGCCATGTACCAGGGCGCGCAAGTCGACAGCGCGCTGGGCGGCGACTGGTACGACGCCTTCGCGATCGGGGGGCGGACCGTGATGACGATCGGCGACGTCACCGGGAAAGGCGTCGACGCGGCGCGGCTGATGGTGCAGCTGCGGCAGTGGGTCCGCATGACGGCCGTCGTCTCGCCCGAGCCGGCGCGCATGATGACGCTGCTGAACCAGGCCCTCGTTCTCGAAGGGCGCGACGAGCTGGCGACGGCCTTCATCGCGGTCCTCGACCGAGCCGGGACCTCCGTCACGTACTGCTCGGCCGGGCACCCGCCGCCGTTCCTCAAGCCGGTCGAAGGCCGTCCCGTGCCCCTGCCGGGCGCCGCCTGCCCGCCGCTGGGCATCGCGCCCGACACGCAGTACGTGCAGTACGGCGCCGAGCTGAACGGCGCCGCGCTGCTGGTGCTGTACACCGACGGGTTGACGGAGGCCGACCGCGACCCCGTTCGCGGCGAGAACGCGATCCAGGACCTCCTCTCGGACGAGGAGGTGCTGTACGCCGCGAACCCGGCCCGCTTCGTCAGCCGGCTCATCGCGGGGAAACAAGCCCTCGACGACATGGCGATCCTGACGGTGCGCTTCGGGCACACGAAAGGCCGCTGGGCCTTCGACGTCGCGGACTCGGCCGCGGCCTACGCGATCAAGCGCGACTTCGTGGCGGCGGTGCGGGAAGAGTACGGCGGCAGCGCCGACATCGAGGCGTGCGAGGTGATCTTCAGCGAGCTGGTCGGCAACGTGCTCCGCTACGCCCCCGGGCGCTTGAGCCTGGGCCTCTCCGCCGACGAGCGCGGCGTATGGCTGCACGTGATGGACGACGGTCCCGGGTTCGAGGGGCCGCCTTCGCTGCCCAAGGATCTGTGGTCGGAGTCGGGCCGGGGGCTGTTTCTCGTCGCGGCCCTCGCGCGCGACCTGCGCATACGCCGGCTTCCGGTGTACGGCACGCACGTCGAGGTGCTGCTGCCGCGCAGAGCGGCGTAGCGGCTCAGAGCGGCTCGCCCGGCGCCGCTCGCAGACGCCGTTCGATGGCCAGGACGCGCGCTTCGAGGTCGGGGCCGTCGCCGAAGGCGAGATAGCGCGCCGTCACGCCCAGCGCTTCGGCCAAACGGACGCCGACGGCGAACGACGGCGACTTGGAATCGCCGGTCTCGACCGCGCGGATGGCGGCCTCGGTGACGTTCACCGCGCGCGCCAGGGCCGCGGCGGAGAGCCCGTGCGCGACGCGCAGGCGGCGCAAGCGCATGCCGATCGTTTCCTCGCTCATCCTCACCTCCGCCTCGATAGTTCACAAGGACTATAGCATGATACGCTTCGAAGCCGCGAACCTGCCGGCGTAAAACCGGTGCGGCACGCGAAAATTCGTCCGCAGCAAGCAGGAGCGTATCCCGCTGAGCCGAATCATACTGCGGGTTGGCCCCGATCCGTCCTTGCGAGCCACGCTCGCCTACACCCGGGGATGCGGTTGGGGCCAATCCTCGTTTCGCTAGGGACGGCCGCCCGAATTGCCGACCTACCGGACATGAAAGCGGAGACTTTTGGTGTACGTCTCCGGCGGCTGCGCACCGAGCGCGGGTACAGCATCGCCGGCTTGGCCCGTCAGGTGCTGGTCACCGAGGCAGCGATCCGAAACCTCGAAACGGGCGACTCGAAAGGGCCGTCGTTCGCGGTCGGCGTCCGGCTGGCCGACGCGCTGTGCGTCGACGTCCACTACCTCGCGTTCGGCGAGGGCGCGAGCCTGGCCGGCCGGATGAACGAGCTGGAGCGCCGGATGAGCGCCTTCGAGCGGCTCCATTTGGAAGAGCGGCACCGCCGCGAGAACCCGTAGCGCGCTTCGGCATCCCGCACCGCGCCTGGGAGTGCCGGTCGCTCTTGCCCTACCCTCTCGGCGCGGCGCATCGACGCCGCGCAGCACGCCGCCTCGCGCACGCCGCGAGGCACCGAGAGGGAACCCCCGACCATGCTCACGTTGCTCGCCTTGGCCATCCTCGCCGCCCCGGTCGTCGTGCCCGCGTTCACGGGCCAGAGCGGCTCCTAGCAGGCTCGCGGATACAGCCGCCGTACTTGCGCCCTGCGGCCCACGGGCGGGTCGCAGGGGGAACGGGGTGTCTCAGCCACGGAGCCGACAGGCTCGCCGACCATCGTACGAGCGCGCGCTTGCGGCTTACCGAGCTGCCGACAACGAAGCGTGTCTCATTCACCTCGCGGGCTTGGAGCACGAGCGGCCGACCATTCTCCGCATTCGGGCCCTGACTCGCCTGGGCCGCCTGCACGAAGCCCGCGAAGCGGTGCTCGAGGCCGGGCTCGCCGACGGCGGCGATTCGGAACGCGCCGAACTCAACGTGGCCTATGCGAACGTCGCCGCGAAGCTCGACCGAACCGACGTCCTCGATACCTTTGAAGACGCGCAGCTCGCCATCGACCGAGCCGGCGCGGCGAATCTGCGCGCGGAGCTCTACCTGCTCCGCACACGTCACGCTTGGTCGACCGGTGACCTGCGCGCCGCGGACGAGTACGCTCGTTTGGGAGCCGCCGCGGGCGAAGACGACGGAACGTCGATTCCGCATCTCCTGCACATCCGGGCCTTCATCATCGACCTGCAGGGATTGATGGCCCAAGACCGCGAGCGGTTCGACCTTGCCGCCGCGTACTTCCGCGAAGCGCTCGACGTCTACGAAGCGGCCCCCGTCGCGGACCATTGGATCCCAGCATACTCCACGGCCAACCTCGCCATCTTGGCTCGGGATTTCGCTTCGGCGACATCCAGCGCCGAGCTCGAAAAACGCATCGACCGCGTGCGCTGGTCACCCGCGACCGCGGCGCAGCGCTTCTTCGCGCTGCACGGTTTGGGCTGGTCGCGCGCGCACGAAGGCGACCACCTGGGAGCACTGCGGACGTTCCACGCCGCGGCGGACATCGCTCCCTCTCCGGCCCTCAACGTCATGGCCTGGGTCGATCATGCCAACCTCGGGCGGGCGATGGGGGCCGGGCTGATGGCGACCGAGTCGGGGCTGTATGCGGCCGACGGCGCCGAGGCGGTGCGCTGGGAGGACGTGGACGACATGCAGCGCCTGGTGCTGCTCTTCGCCGCCGAGGCGACGGCGTCGTTCGACGCGGCCCGGGCGCGGCGAATGCTGCGCCGCTACGAGGACACGCGGCTCGCCGAGGACGTCGCGGCGACCGGCATCGTCGGCTCGGAGAACGTGCGCTGGCGCTGCTTCGAGCTGCGCGCGGAAGCGACCGTGCTGCGCGCCGAGGGCTTCACCGCGCGCGCCGCGACGCTGCTGCGCGAGGAATGCGAGCACTGGCAGCGGATCGGCTCGGAGCCGCGCGCCGCGGCCGCGCGGCGCGACCTGCGCGAGATCGGCGACTTCGACCGGGAGACGAGCCGCCGCTAGCGGCTCGGCCCGGCTACATCCCCTTGCACTTGACGAACTTGCCCTTGGCGTCGCGGCACGGCTTGTTGGCCATGGGGTGCGCCGTCTTGCACTTGACGAACTTGCCCTTGGCGTCACGGCACTGCTTCGCGTCGACCGGGCCCGAGAGACCGATCAGGAAGGCCAGCGCGAAGGCGGCCCCGAGGAGACGGTTCATGGAAAGTACCTCCAAAACGGAACGATCGCGGCGAGGCACCCGCTCGCCTCGCCAAGCCTTTCCCGCTCGGCTCGCGCCCTGACCTCCTGAGCTCCGCAGACCGCGGCGCCGCTCCACGAGCCGGGCCGGTTCCGCAGCGCGCTACAGACCCCGCGCGGCCAAGCGGCTCCGGGAGCGAGGCATCGCCGCATTCCGCATCTGATTTGCGTACGGCTTCGTACCAAACGTGCTATACTGAGTCCCCCTCAAGACTCCACCGCCGTCCCGCGTTTCACCCGTGAGCGATGCCGCGGCTTCTCCACGCGCGTTCGGCCCCAGAAAAGGCCAAGGCCCGATCGATGCTCTTCGCTCCCGTCTCACGCGGCGGCGCTCGTCGCGGGGCCGTGCTCGGCGCGCTCGCCGCGTTCGCGCTCCTCGCGTTCGCGCCGCTCGCGGCACCCGCGCAATCGGCCAAGCCGACCATCGTCCTCGTGCACGGCGCATGGGCCGATGCGTCGAGCTGGAATCCGGTCATCGTCCAATTGCAGCGAGCCGGCTTCACCGTGCTCGCGCCGCCGAACACGCTGCGCGGTCTGGCAACCGACGCCGCCACCGTCGCAAATCTCGTCAAATCCGTTCCGGGCCCGGTGGTACTCGTCGGGCATTCGTACGGCGGTGCGGTCGCGAGCGTCGCGTCGGCGAGCGATCCGAACGTGAAAGCGCTGGTCTACGTCGACGCGTTCGTCCCGGACGCCGGCGACTCGTGCCTCTCGCTCCTGGCCGGCGGACCGCCTCCGCCCCAAGACTTGTTCGTCCCCGTTCCGTTCGCGACGGCCGGCGGCGGCGACGCGGACCTGTACTTCAACCCCAAGTACTACGGAGCCGTCTTCGCCTCCGACGAACCGGCCGCGGTGTCCGCCATCATGGCCGTGACGCAGCGCCCGCTGACGAACAGCGCCCTCGCCGACAAAGCGCCCGCGGCCGAAGGGTGGAAGACCATTCCGTCCTGGTACGTCGTCGGCGACGCCGACTTGGTGATCCCGCCCAAAGCGCAGCTCTTCATGGCGACGCGGGCGAAGGCGCACATCACGCACGTCGCCGGCGGCGGCCACCCGAGCATGCTGTCGCACCCGGAAACGACCGTCGCGGCGATCGTGGCCGCCGCGAGCGCGACCTCGAAGTAACAAGCATCTCTGCCCCACGGCCAGAAGACGGGCGCTCATGGCCGAGATCGTGCTGTTCCACCACGCGCTGGGGCGGACCCCGGGGTTCCTCGCCTTCGCCGACACGCTGCGGGAGGCGGGGCACACCGTGCACGCGCCCGACCTCTACGGCGGGCGAACGTTCGGCACGATCGACGAAGGCATGGCTTTCGTGCAGAGCGTCGGTTTCGGCGAGATCGTCGCGCGCGGCAGGCGCGCCGCGGACGAGCTGCCCCGCGAGCTGGTCTACGCGGGCTTCTCGCTGGGGGTGCTGCCGGCGCAGTGCCTGGCCCAGACCCGGCCGGGAGCGCGCGGCGCGCTGTTGTTCCACGCCTGCGTCCCGACCGCGGAGTTCGGCGCACCGTGGCCGCCGGACGTGCCCGTCCAGATCCACGGGATGGACGCGGACCCGATCTTCGCCGGGGAGGGCGACCTCGACGCCGCGCGCGCGCTCGTCGCGTCAGCCGAACGGGCCGAGCTGTTCCTCTACCCCGGCGAGCAGCACTACTTCGCCGACGCGAGCCTGCCGTCGTACGACGCGGACGCCGCGGCGCTCCTGACCCGGCGCGTGCTGGCGTTCCTGGACGCGCTGGACGAACCGCGCCCGGCGCGCGAGCGCTGACGGCTCACCCTGCTCCGCGCCCTGGCGGCGCGGGCCGTGCTCGCGATCGCGAGGGCGCACGGCATTTCCGGTCAGTCGGCCGCGCCGAACGACCGGGCCAGGACCTCCAGGCACAGCCCCGTCGTGAGCTCCTCGGAGCCCCAGACGTTGTAGAACGGGTAGGCGTTCCATCCGCCGTCGGGCCGCTGCGAGTCGCGGATGAAGCGCACGAGCTCGCCGGCCAGAGCGCAGGCCGGCGCGAAGGTCAGCAGCGCCGAAGCGGCCAGCGCGGCTTGCAGCGGATCGAGCCGCTCGCGATCCGCCGCGCGTTCGGTTATTCGGGCGACGACGTGCTCGCGCAAGCGCGCAAGCCGCGGCGACGCGTGGCGAAACGCGCGCGCGGCCGCATAGTACAACGCCAGCGGGTCTTCGTAGTACAAGCTCCACCCGGTCGGCGCGCCGAGCACCGTCGCGCAGACGAGCTCGGCGGCGGGCAGCGTGTCGGGGCGCTCGCCCAGGTAGAGCAGCGCGTTGGCGTTCACGACCGGATCGACGTCGTCGCGGTCGATGTGCATGACGCGAAAGCGCGGGTCTTCGGAATCGGGCGTCGGTACGCTCCTGGTCCGCAGACGGGCTTGGCAGGACCCCACCGCCCGGGCGAGCGCGAAGCGCAGGTCGAGGCGGTTGCGCTCGGTCACGAAGAGCCAGGTCTTGAAACGGCCCGCGGCATCGCGGTTGCCGCGAAACGCCCAGCCGTTGTCGGGCGGCGGATGGCCGGCGCGCTTCAGCGCGAAGCTGATGCAGGCGGTATCGTCGAGGTCGGGCGGCAAGCGGCGGTGCTTGTGCTGGCGCGAGGACCAGTACCGCCACACGCCGCCGAACTCCATCTCCGAGCGCAGGAACGCAACGGCTTTCGACACGAGATCGCCGACCGAACCGTGCTCGAGGTGCGTCAGCCCGTACAGGACGAACGACGTGACGAACGACGAGCTGTCGAACGCGGGCTCGGACATGCGCCGGTCCGTGCCCAGGAGCGTGACGAACTCGCCGTGCGGCAGCTGCCGGCCGCGCAGGAACGCGACGGCCCGCAGGATGGCCTGGTCGGACGTGCGCGGGTCCGTTCTCAGCGAACGGGCACCGCGGGTTCCACGATACCGAGCGCGGCCGCCGTTTCGGTGCGCACTTCGCGGCACAGCTCCGGGTCGTCGGCGATCGAGCGCCCGTACGACGGGATCAGCTCGCGCAGGCGCGGCGCCCAGCCCGGCAGCTCGGCCTTGAAGCAGCGCTCGAGCACGTCGAGCATGATCGCGACGGCCGTCGACGCGCCCGGCGACGCGCCGAGAATCGCCGCCAGCGAACCGTCGGCGCTCGTCACCACCTCGGTGCCGAACTGCAGCACGCCGCCCTTCTTCTTGTCGGGCATGATGACCTGAACGCGCTGCCCGGCCACCGCCAGGCTCCACTCGCCCTGCTGGGCGTTGGGGAAGTACTCCTCGAGCGCGGCGAAGCGCTGGCGCGGCGTGAGCATGACCTGGCGCACGAGGTACTTGGTCAGGTCGAGGTTGTCGCGCCCGACCGCGAGCAGCGGTCCGAGGTTGTCCGGCTTGACCGCCAGGAACAGGTCGGCGAGCGAGCCGTGCTTGAGGAACTTGGTCGAGAAGCCGGCGTACGGGCCGAACAGCAGCGCGCGCTTGCCGTCGATCACCCGCGCGTCGAGGTGCGGAACCGACATCGGCGGCGTCCCGACCGAGGCCTTGCCGTAGACCTTCGCGTCGTGGCGGTTCGCCAGCGCGGGGACGTCGCAGCGCAGCCACAGCCCGCTGACCGGGAACCCGCCGAACCCGCGCCCTTCCGCGATGCCGGACTTCTGCAGCAGCGGCAGCGACCCGCCGCCCGCGCCGAGGAAGACGAACTTCGCGCTCAGCCGTTCCTTGCGGCCGCTCGCCCGGTCCTTCACCTCGACCGTCCAGCGGCCGCCGGCGCGATCGAGGCCGGTGACTTCCCGGCGGTACGCGACGGTGAAGTTGGGCTTGGTCGCCAGGTAGGCGATCGAGAGCCGGGTGAGCGCGCCGAAGTCGACGTCGGTGCCGGACACCATGCGCGTCCCGGCCACGATCTCGCTCGGGTCGCGGCCCTCCATCACGAGCGGCATCCAGCGCGCGAGCTCGGCGTGGTCTTCCGAGTACTCCATCCCGGCGAAGCAGTGGTGCGCGCTCATCGCTTCGTACCGCTTGCGCAGGAACGCCACGTCCTCGGCGCCGCGCACGAAGCTGATGTGCGGCACGGAATGGATGAACGCGTCGGGATCGGGAATCGCGCCGCTGCGCACCAGGGAGGCCCAGAGCTGGCGCGAGAGATCGAACTGCGTGTTGACCTTGAGCGCGCGCGCGATGTCGACCGAGCCGTCCGGGCGCTGCGGCGTGTAGTTGAGCTCGCACAGGGCGGCATGCCCCGTCCCCGCGTTGTTCCAGGCGTTCGAGCTCTCTTGCGCCGCACCGTCGCGCTCCTCGAGCACGAGCACGCGCAGGTCGGGCTGGAGCTCCTTGAGCAGGACGGCCAGCGTTGCGCTCATCACGCCGGCGCCGACGAGGACGACGTCGGGCTGAGGATCGAGGGAAGGTTCCGTGGTCACGAACGTATCTTTTCCCCGTCCTCCGTGGACGCTCCCTCGGCGCCGAATTGCCTCAGCGAGCGGACGAGCTGACTTATGTCGCAGCTCGGTCCGCTCGCTCGTGCGGCGGCCTAGGCGGCGGCGGGGGCTTTGGGCAGCAGCTCGCCCAGGCCGAAG
>JASLGJ010000325.1 GCA_030150085.1 Candidatus Elarobacter sp.
CGCGGTGTTCTGGGAGATCGGCAGCAGCTGCCCGTCGCAGAACGCCCATCCCCGCGGGGCGAAGTTGAACGGAAAGATGCGGATCTCGGCTACGAATGGTGATGACATGGCTTACGTCGGGCTCGGGTAGATGCCGTAGAGGGAGATGATGAAGGTGATCGCGAGGAACGGCTGCATGTTGTCGTGCGGCTGGCTCCCGCCCTGGACGGGCAGCATCCCGGGGTTGAGGTTGCGGAAGATCGGCGGGTCGGGGTTCTGCGAGGAGTTGGGCACGGTGAAGAGCAGGCCCGGGGCGGCGTTGGCGTAGTACCCGTTGGTCGGGTCGCCCGTCGTCGCCGCGTTGTTGTCCGCGATGATCGGGTGGGTGTGGACCGGGATCTGGTTGGTGGTCAGGGTGACGCTGGTGACGCCGCCGTTCTGGGCCAGGGTGTAGGTCGAGGTGCCGTTGCTGCCGATGTGGATGGGCAGGCGCGCGGCCAGATTCGGCAGCGCGAACGTCTCCTGCCCGTCACCGCCGTACGTCGTCCCGATCAGGTTGAACAGGGTGTCGTTCTCCGAGATCGCTATGAGCTGACCGTCGCACGTCGCCCATCCCTGAGGGGCGAAATTCCCCGCGAACATGCGGATCTCTCCGATGTATGGACTTGCCATCGTCTCCTTTTCCTGTCGGCTACGGCTTGAAGGCCGTACCGAGGGGCTTGTTGTTGATGTGGACGAACCCGGTTTGTTTGGGGGCCGCGGTGAACGCGCTGCAGGAGACGTCGTCGAAGCCGGTCGGCACGGCGGTGGCGCTGATGTCGAAGACGTACAGGCCGTTCTGCGCCGTGGCCGTCGAGCCGTTGTACGACTGCAAGGCGATCAGCAGCTTCGTGTTCGACAGCCAGGTCAGCGAGTTCACCACCGCACCGGTGCCGTAGATGTACGTGCTGCCGCACGAGGTGGTCGTGCCGTTGAAGGGGATCGGCCCGTTGACCGCGTTGCGGGCGGCCGTGTTGTCGTACACCTTGACCTGCGGGTAGCCGAACGAGCCGGTCCCGGACACGGCCACGTGGCCGTCGGCGGAGACGGCGACCTTGTCGTTGCGCAGTCCGGTGTTGACGGCGAAGACCTGCGTTCCCCCGACGTTGTAGAACGTCAGCAGCTTGTGGAAAGCGGAGTTGTTCGCGATGGCGAGCTGGTTGTTCGCCGGATCCCAGGCGATCTGGTGCGGGACGTCGATGCCGTACGTGGCCGGGATCGCGCAGGGGTTGGCGGTGCAGTTCGTTCCCGTCCCCGACGGAAGGATGTCCGTCTCGCTGCTGGTCGTCGTGCTGGTGGGGGTGACGATCGCGATCTTCGCGCTGCCCGTGTTGTGCGCCGGGTCGTTCTCCACGCCCGTGGTGAGCGAGATCGCGTACGAGCCGGCGGCCAGCGTGGGGAGGTTCGTGAGCCCGAAGCTGCCCATCCCGCTCGCCACCAGGTCGCGGCCCGCCGCGGCGGCGGTATAGTTGCCGGTGAGCAGGAACTCGTCGAGCTGAACCGGCGCGCTGGTCGGGTTGTTGGCGAGCGCCACGCTGCCGTCGCGGCTGTCGTAGGCGATGCCGACCGGGTCGTCGACGTTGGTCGTGACGGTGGTCGAGGTGTTCTGGCCGGTGGCGATCGCGCCGACCGGGACGCAGGCCAGGTTGCCGTTGTCGACCGGGCTGCCGGTGGTCGTGCCGCCGTTGCCGATCAGCAGGTCGCCCGTGCTGTCGAACACCAGGTTCAGCGGGTTGTCGACGTCCGGCGGGCCGGTCCCGCCGTTGGAGTTCGTCGTCGCCAGGGTGGCCGGCGTGAAGGCGCTGATGGTGTCCGCGGCGCCGCTGCCGCCCAGCGCGACGGTGAACAGGTCGACCGCGCCGCTGCCGACGCCGAACTGCTCGACCGCGGCCAGGAAGTTGCCCGGCGGCGGGTTGCCGGTGGCGAACGTGTAGGACTTGGTGCGGGTGAAGCTCAGCCCGTCGGAGCTGCCGTTCGAGTCGGCCTGCACGGCCTGGACGTTGATCGTGCCGCTCACGCCCGAGGTGCTGGGGGTCAGGACGTAGGTCTGGGTGGACTGGTTGACCGAGACGCCGATCGTGCCGCCGGTCACGCCGCTCGTCGTGACGCTCAGCTTCGGCTGGCCCACGACGCCGGTGCCCACGGTCTTGCCGGCCGGGTCGGTGTAGGCCACGCTGAAACTCACCGGGGTGGTGCCGACCGAGCCGAACGAGGTGCCGACCGGGCCGTTCTGGCAGCTCCCGCTGCCGTTGACCGTCATCGTCGCGGCGTTGGCGTCGAGCGTGATGGTGAACGCGCCGCCGGGGCCGTTGGCCACGCCCTGCACGATCGTGACGGTCGCGTTCTGCTTGGAGAGCACGTTGCCGCCGCCGGACGCGCCGTTGCTCGCATCGTACGTCGTGAAGGTGACGCCGTCGGTCCCGATCGGCAGCTTCACGGTCATGGTGCAGATGTAGTTCGGGCCGGACGCCGTGCAGGGCGCGCCCGGTGCGCTGCCGGTGCCGTTGGGGACGTTGAGGACCTGCGGGGTGACGGTCGGCGGGCTGGGGCTGGTCGCCGAAGCCGAGGTCACGTCGAGCTGGATCGACTTCGTCGCCGCGGACACGTACTGCGGCGCGCGCCCATTGACCGTGCGGGTGGACGTGACCGTCTTGGGGACGGTGAACTGGAAGGTCGCGTTCTCCGAGGCGACGGTCTTGCCGCCGTTCTGGCCCCCGCCCAGCGCGGGCAGAGCCGTCGAGTGCGAGCCTCCGCAGGCCGCCAGCGCGACGGATGCGGCGAGCATTGCCGTGAGCGAGCGAAGCGTTCGTAGCCGGTCCATCATCCAAGTCCTCGTCACACGCAAGCGAGCCCGGCCCTGCTAGTGCAAGGCGGGCACCCGTCGTCCAGGCTGTTCGGCGTCGGGTTCGCTTGGTTCCTGGAGCGACGCGGCTCGCATCACGGCGAGCCCATCTCTTGAGTACGGGGGATGCGGTTCCGGGACCCAGCGGGAGACCCGCCGCGAGCGTAAGGTTTTCGTTCGTATCCGTACGCAGCCGGCGGACGGAGCCGCGGCGGTCTTGCGCGAATCCGAACGGGTCATGGCATCGGATCGGATCGACATCCGCCACGTCGCGAAGCTCGCGCGGCTGGCGCTCACGGAAGACGAGGTGACGACCTACGGGGCGCAGCTCGGCAACCTCATGACCTACGTCGACGCGCTGGGCGGGCTCGACACCGAGCAGGTGCCGGCCACCGCGCAGGTCGTGCCCTCGCGCAACGTCCAGCGCCCCGACGCGCTCCGGCCCGAGACCATGCTGTCCCGCGAGGCGGCCCTGTCCAACGCCCCGCGCGCGGTGGGCGGCTTCATCAGCGTGCCGCGCATCATCGGCGAGGAGGGCTGAGGTGGACCCGGTCAAGGACTCCGCCCGCGAGATCGCCGCGGCGGTCAACGCCGGCGCGGCCGGCGCGGGCGAGATCGCCGAGACGCTGATCGCGCACGCCGCGCGGGTCGACGCCCGCCTGGGCGCCTACCTCACCCTGACCCCCGAGCTGATGCGCGCCCAGGCGGCCCGGGTCGACGCCCGGGTGCGGGCCGGCGAGACGCTGCCGCTGGCCGGCGTGCCGGTCGCGATCAAGGACAACATGTGCCTGACCGGCACCCGCACCACCGCCGGCTCGAAGATCCTCGAGAACTTCGTCGCGCCCTACACCGCGACCGCGGTCGCCCGCCTGCTCGAGGCGGGCGCGCTGCCGGTCGGCAAGACCAACCTCGACGAGTTCGCGATGGGCTCCTCGGGCGAGAACTCGGCCCTGGGCGTGACCCGCAACCCGTTCGACCTCGAGCGCGTCCCGGGCGGCTCGTCGGCCGGCAGCGCGGCCGCGGTGGGGGGCTTCGAGGCCACCCTCTCGCTGGGCAGCGACACCGGCGGCTCGATCCGCGAGCCGGCCGCCTTTTGCAACGTGGTCGGCTTCAAGCCGACCTACGGGCGGGTCTCGCGCTACGGCCTGATCGCCTTCGCCTCCTCGCTCGACCAGATCGGGCCCTTCGCCCGCACGGTGGAGGACGCCGCGCTGGCCTACGACGTCATCGCCGGGCACGACCCGCTCGACGCGACCAGCCTGGAGCGCCCGGTCGAGCCGACCGCCGGCCGGCTGCGCGCGGACCTGCGCGGGGTGCGGGTCGGGATCGTGCGCGAGTTCGACCTGGCCAAGCTCGACCGCGAGAGCCAGGCCTGCTACGAGCGGGCCTACCGCGAGCTGGCCGAGCTGGGCGCCGAGCTGGTCGAGGTCTCGCTCCCGACCGCCGACTACGGCCTGGCGACCTACTACCTGATCGCGCCGGCCGAGGCGTCGTCCAACCTGGCCCGCTTCGACGGGGTGCGCTACGGCCTGCGGGTCGAGGGCGCCGACGTGGGCGAGATGTACGAGCGCACCCGCGCGGCGGGCTTCGGGCCGGAGGTCAAGCGGCGCATCCTGATCGGCACCTACGCCCTCTCCTCGGGCTACTACGACGCCTACTACGTCAAGGCGCAGAAGGCGCGCACCCGGATCGCCGAGGACTTCGCGCGGGCCTTCGAGCGCTGCGACGTGATCGCCGCGCCGGCCGCGTCCTCGCCGGCCTTCGGCTTCAACGCCAAGACCGACCCGGTCGCGATGTACCTGATGGACTACTACACCATCCCGGGCTCGCTGGCCGGGCTGCCCTCGCTCTCCGTGCCGTGCGGCGCGGTGCTGCCCGAGGGCGGGTCGCGGCCGATGCCGATGGGCCTCCAGCTCACCAGCCCGCTCTTCACCGAGCGCGCCCTGCTGGGCTACGCCCACGCCTACGAGCGCGCCACCCTCTACGCCCAGAAGCTCACCCCGCCGGAGTACTCGCTCTCATGAGCACCACCGTCTCGCCCGAGGACACCACCGTGACGCCCGAGCTGCTCGCCAAGTACGAGGCGGTGATCGGGATCGAGTGCCACGTCGAGCTCAAGACCGAATCGAAGATGTTCTGCGGCTGCCCGAACGCCTTCGGCGGCGAGCCGAACACCAAGGTCTGCCCGGTCTGCTTCGCGCTGCCCGGCGCGCTGCCGGTGCCCAACGCGAAGGCGATCGAGCACATCGTTCGCGCCGGCCTGGCGTTCGGGGCGACGATTCCGCCCCACTCGAAGTTCGACCGCAAGAACTACTTCTATCCGGACATGCCCAAGGACTACCAGATCTCGCAGTACGACCTGCCGCTCACCCAGGGCGGCGTGGTGCGCTACTTCCTCGAGGACGGGCGGCGCGGCGAGTGCCGCCTGACCCGCATCCACTTGGAAGAGGACACCGGCAAGTCGACGCACGCCAGCGCCGACGGGCGGCTGGCGAGCTCGACCGGCTCGCTGGTCGACTTCAACCGTGCCGGCGTGCCGCTGATGGAGTGCGTCGGCGAGCCCGACCTCCGCTCGGCGGAAGAGGCGGTGGCGTTTCTCGAGACGCTGGCGCGCACGTTCCGCGAGCTGGGCGTGAGCGACGTCAAGATGGAGGAAGGCTCGCTGCGCTGCGACGCCAACGTCTCGGTCCGCCTGCGCGGGGCGAGCGAGTACGGCACCAAGGCCGAGATCAAGAACATGAACTCGTTCCGCAGCGTGCGGCGCGCGATCGAGAGCGAGGTCCGCCGCCAGATCGCGGTGCTGGAGAGCGGCGGGCGGGTGATCCAGGAGACGCGCGGCTGGGACGAGCAGGCCGGCATCACGCACAGCCAGCGCTCCAAGGAACAGGCGCACGACTACCGCTACTTCCCCGACCCCGACCTGGTGCCGTACGACATGGACGCCGCGCTGATCGAGCGCGTGCGCGCCACGCTGCCCGAGACGCCCTACGAGCGCTGGGTGCGCTACGTCGACACCCACGGCATCAACGCAAAGCAAGCCACGCAGATCGTCGACGACGCGCCGCTGGCGGGCTGGTTCGACCGCGCGGTGAGCGCCTCGGGCAACCCGCAGGCGACGGTCAACTTCACCCTGGGCGACCTCGCGCGCTTGGCCAACGAGTCGGGCACGCCCGTCGCCGACGGCAAGGTCACGCCCGAGGCGCTGGCCGAGCTGATCGCGCTGACGAGCGCGAACGCGATCAGCTCCAAGGCCGCCAAGCACGTGCTGCAGGCGCTCTGGAACGAGGGCGGCTCGGCCAAGGCCGTCGTCGAGCGCGAGGGGCTGGCGCAGGTCAGCGACCGCGGCGCGATCGCGGCGGTGGTCGACGAGGTGCTCGCGGCCAACCCCAAGGTCGTGGCCGACTACCAGGCCGGCAAGGTCAACGTGCTGGGCTTCCTGACCGGCGCGGTGATGAAGCAGTCGCGCGGCAAGGCCAATCCCGCGCTGGCGCAAGAGCTGCTCAGAGAGAAGCTCGGCACGCCGTGAGCGCGGGCTCGGGCGGCGGCGCCCAACCGGTCGGGCCGGCCGAGCGCGCGCTGATCGACGAGCGCGGGCTCGACGTGATCGACTTCCAGCGCGTGCGCGAGCGCTACGCGGGGCAGACGCACGCCCCGCGCTCGTACGAGCGCGCGCTGAGCTGCGAGCCGGCGACCGACTTCGCGCTGGTGCGCCGGCTGGTCGGCGAGACCGGCGAGATGCGGACCCTGGCCCGCGAGGGCTTCGCGCTGGCCCGCATCGACGACGTCGACCAAGCCGTGCAGACCGCCGCGCGCGGCGTCTCGCTCGCGCCGCGCGAGCTGCGCGGAATCGCCGACGCGCTGGGCGCCGCCGCCGCGGCGGTGCGCGCGATCCGCGAGTCCGAGGCCGCGCTGCCCCTGCTGCTCGCGCGCTGCGCGGTCTTCCGCGCACTGCCCAACCTGGTCGGGCGGATCGCGGACGCGATCGACGAGCGCGGCAACGTGCTGGACCGCGCGTCGCCGGCGCTGGCGCGGGTGCGGCGCGGCATGCAGCAGGCCCAGGACGACGCGCGCGACCGGGCCGCGGCGATCGTGCGCTCGGCCCGCTACGCAAGCGCCATCCAGGACGCGATCGTGACCGTGCGCGACGGGCGCTACGTCGTGCCGGTGAAGGCGGAGTTCTCGGGCCAGATCCCCGGCATCGTGCACGACACCTCGTCCAGCGGGCAGACGCTGTTCGTCGAGCCGCTGGAAACGCTCGAGGCCAACAACCGCCTGCGCGCGCTGCAGGTCCAGGAGCAGGCCGAGATCGCGCGCATCCTGGGCGAGCTCTCGTCCCTGGTCGGGGG
>JASLGJ010000328.1 GCA_030150085.1 Candidatus Elarobacter sp.
CGCGCTCGTGCGCGCCGAGCCCGGCTAGCTCAGCTCGCGCTCAGCGCCGTGCGCGGGAGCCGGGCCAGCACGAGGTCGGTGAACGCCTCCGTGCTCGCGGGCGCCTCGTCGTCGAGGTCGGCCGTGCGGGGCCCGCTGGCCAGCGCGGCGGCGACCGCGGCTTCGATCCGGGCCGCGGCCTCGGGCTCGCCCAGCGAGTGGCGGGCCAGCAGCGCGGCGGAGAGGATCGAGGCGGCCGGGTTGGCGATGCCGCGCCCCGCGATGTCGGGCGCGGTGCCGCTGATCGGCTCGTACAGGCCGAAGTCGTGCGAGCCCGGGCGCGTGCCCAGGCTGGCGCTCGCGGCGGTCCCGATCGAGCCCCCGACGGCGGCGGCCTCGTCGGAGAGGATGTCGCCGAACATGTTCTCGGTCACGAGCACGTCGAACGCGCGCGGGTCGCGCACGAGCTGCATCGCCGCGTTGTCGACCAGCAGGTGGTCGAGCGCGACGTCGGGGAAGTCGCGCGCGACGCGCTCGACCACCTCGCGCCAGAGCTGCGAGCTGACCAGCACGTTGGCCTTGTCGACCGACGTCAGGCGCCCGCGCCGCGTGCGCGCGAGCTCGAACGCGAAGCGCACGATGCGCTCGACCTCGAACTCCTGGTAGACCAGCGTGTCGACCGCGCTGCGCGCGCCGGGCTCGCCCTCGACCCGCTTGGGGCCGAAATAGATCCCGCCGGTCAGCTCGCGCACGATCACCAGGTCCATCCCGCGCACCCGCTCGGGGCGCAGCGGCGAGCGGTGCTCGGTGCCGGCGAACGCGCGCACCGGGCGCACGTTGGCGTACAGCCCGAACGTCGCGCGCAAGGTGAGCAGCGCGGCCTCGGGCCGCTGCTCGGGCGGCGCGCCCGCGCTCGGGGTGCCGACCGCGCCGAACAGGATTGCGTCGCTGGCGCGCGCGAGCGCGAGCGTCTGCTCGGGCAGCGCCACGCCGTGAGCCGCGACGGCCGCCGCGCCGACCGGGGCCTCCTCCAGCACGCACGACGGCAGTACCGCGCGCAGCACGCGCACCGCCGCCGCGGTGACCTCGGGCCCGATCCCGTCACCGGGCAGGACCGCGACCCGGGGCGAGCTCATCGAGCCGCTTCCCAGGTGCGGACCGCCGGAACCTTGGCCGCGAGGTAGGCCAGCACGCCCCCGCCCAGGATGAAGCGCTTGCGCAGCGGGTCGAGCTCGAAGGCGATCGGCTCGCCGCCGTCGGCGCGCAGCGTCTCGCCCTCGACGTCGATCTCGATGCGGCGCGCGCGCCCGAGCGCCTCGGCCGTCGCGGGCGGCACGACGACCGGCACGATCGCGTTGTTGTAGGCGTTCTCGAGGAAGATGCGCGCGAAGCTGGGCGCGATCACCGCCTCGATGCCGCGGCCCTTGAGCGCCCAGGCGGCGTGCTCGCGCGACGAGCCGCAGCCGAAGTTCTCGCCCGTGACGAGGATCGATGCGCCGGGGTTGGCGGCGAGCAGCTCAGGCCCGCCCGCCATGCCGTCGAAGAGGTGCTCGCCCACGCCCCCCGTGTCGATGCGGGTCAGGTAGCGGGCCGGGATGATCTGGTCGGTGTCGATGTTCGCCCGCGGCACCGCGAGCACGCTGCCCGCGACGATCACGCCGGCACCGCTTCGGCGGCCAGGTCGGCCGGCGTGGCCAGCCGGCCCAGGATGGCCGAGGCCGCGACGACCACCGGCGCGGCCAGGTGGACCCGCCCGCCCTCGCCCATCCGGCCGGGGAAGTTGCGGTTGGTGGACGAGACGCAGCGCATGCCCGGCGCGAGCACGCCCATCGACATGCCGATGCACGGCCCGCACGAGGAGTGCGTCCACAGCGCGCCCGCGTCCTGGAAGATGTCGTGCAGCCCCTCGCGCTCGGCCTGGCGGCGCACCGCCTGCGAGCCCGGCGTGACGATGGTCGGCACGCTCACCCGCCGCCCGCGGAACACCTCGGCCGCCGCGCGCAGGTCGCTGATGCGCGCGTTGGTGCACGAGCCGATGAAGGCCTGGTCGATCGCGATGCCGTCCATCCGCTGGCCCGCCACCAGGCCCATGTACGCCAGCGACGCGGCCGGCGCGTCGAGCGGCACGATGCCGTTGGCGGGCGCGGACTCGCCGGGGTTGGTGCCCCACGAGATCATCGGGCGCACCGCGCTCGCATCGATCGCGATGGTCGCGTCGTAGTGGGCGTCGTCGTCGGCGCGCTCGGGGACCCAGTTGCGCGGCGCGAGCGGGGTCGCGGCCAGGTAGGCGGCGGTCGTCTCGTCGGCGGCGATCAGGCCGGTCGTCGCGCCGGACTCGATCGCCATGTTGCACAGCGTCATGCGCTGCTCCATGGTCAGCGCGCGCACGCCGCTGCCGGTGAACTCCAGCACGAAGCCGGTGCCGCCGCGGAAGGTCAGCTTCGCGATCACGCTCAGGGCGAGGTCCTTGGCGGTCGCGTCGGGCGCCAGCGCGCCGGTGATCTCGACCCGCATCACCTTGGGCCGCTGCAGGATCAGGCAGCCCGACAGCATCGCGCCGGTTTGCGCGGTCGTCCCGATCCCCAGCGCGAACGCACCGAACGCGCCCAGCGTGCAGGTGTGGCTGTCGCCGCAGCAGACCGTCATCCCGGGCGCGACGTTGCCGCGCTCGGGCACGACGACGTGGCAGATCCCGTTGTCGCCGATGTCGTGGAACGTGATCCCCTGGCGCTTGGCCCAGGTCCGCACGGTCTGGGCCTGCAGCGCGGTGGCGGAGTCCTTGGCCGGCGCGACGTGGTCGAGCAGGGCGACGATCCGGCGCGGGTCGTAGAGCGCGTCGCCGAAGTCGCTCTCGATCGCGAGCGCGCCGGGCGGGGTGCTGATCTCGTGCGCGACGATCAGGTCGATGAACACCAGCGCGTTCCCGCCCGGCAGCTCCTCGACGACGTGCGCGTCCCAGATCTTATCGAACAACGACCGCGGCATGCGGGTCCTCCTGGTGAGCGATGGGGGTGGAGATGCGCGCGCCGCCGGAAACCGCCACGTTCGAGCGGGCGAGGCGCGGGTCGGCCCCTTGTCCGAGCAGGTTGAGCGCCAGCGTGACCGGGTCCACGGCCCCGGTCCGTTCGCCATCCCCGGACAGCGAGCCTCGGCCGCGCCCGTGCGGTTTGACCGAACGCGTGCCATCTCAGCGGACCGCGACCGGGGCGGCCGCGCGCTCACAGCATCCGGAAGCGCAGCACCTCGTCGGCCGGCTCGGCCGCGCCGCCGCGCACCCAGGGCATCAGCGCGCGCAGCTCGCTCCCGGCCTGCTCGAGCGGGTGCGCGGCCGCGCGCTCGCGGTGGCGCGCGAACGACGGCTTGCCGGCGGCGTGCTCGGCCACCCACTCCTGCGCGAACGCGCCGCCGCGGATCTCGGCGAGGATGCCGCGCATGGCCTCGCGCGTCTGCTCGGTGACGATGCGCGGACCGCGCGTGTAGCCGCCGTACTTGGCGGTGTTGCTGATCGCGTCGCGCATGCCCTCGATGCCGCGCTCGTGCATCAGGTCGGCGATCAGCTTGACCTCGTGCAGGCACTCCAAGTACGCCGTCTCGGGCGCGTAGCCGGCCTCGACCAGCGTCTCGAAGCCCGCCGCGACCAGCGCCGTCAGACCGCCGCAGAGCACGGCCTGCTCGCCGAACAGATCGGTCTCGGTCTCCTCGCGGAAGCTCGTCTCGAGGATCCCCGCGCGCCCGCCGCCGAGCGCCGCCGCGTACGCGAAGGCCGTCGT
Source organism: Candidatus Elarobacter sp. (assembly GCA_030150085.1). GTDB lineage: Bacteria > Vulcanimicrobiota > Vulcanimicrobiia > Vulcanimicrobiales > Vulcanimicrobiaceae > Vulcanimicrobium. Next base: position 3,750 of record JASLGJ010000328.1, read on the forward strand.
GCGCGCCCGCCCGGTCGCGTCTTGGTGGACCGCGACCAGACACGGCACGCCCCGCCCGGCCTCGTACTCGCTGCGCACCAGGTGCCCGGGCGCCTTGGGCGCGACCAGGATCACGTCGACGTCGGCGGGCGGGACGATGGTGCCGAAGTGGATGCCGAAGCCGTGCGCGAACGCCAGCGCCGTGCCGGAGTGGAGGTGCTCGACGACCTCGCGCAGGTAGAGCGCGGGCTGCTCCTCGTCGGGAACGAGCAGCACCACCACGTCCGCCGCCGCGACGGCCTCGGGAATCGAGGCCACCCGCAGGTGGTCGCGCCGCGCGGCATCCCGCGAGGGCGAGCCGGCCCGCAGCCCGACGATCACGTCGCGCCGCTCGTCGTGCAGGTTGAGCGCGTGCGCGCGCCCTTGGCTGCCGTAGCCGATGACGGCGATCGTCTTCCCGTCGAGCTCGCCGCGCTCCACGTCGCGGTCGTAATAGGCGTGCATCGAATCCTCCGGTGAGATGAAAAAAGCCCCCGCCGGTCGGCGGGAGCTTTGCGTGAGTTCGACTGTGCGTCGTTCTATGCGAAAGCGGCTCGCCGGTCCGGAAGAACCTCGAGAATAATGCTGACGCCGAGAAGGACGAGTCGGGCGAACATCGGTGCAACGTGGTGTACCACGTCCGGTACCTGGATGTCAAGGCCGGGCTGCGCCGGGCGCCGGGCTCGGATCGGCTCGCGCCGTGGTGACACCCCGTTGTCACCCTGCCGGCGTATGCTGGCGGGCGTGGTGCATCCCGACGACGAGCCCTACTTCAGGATTTTGGAGCTTTGCGCCGCGGCCCGCCGGCGGCTCGGGCTTCCAAGCTACTCACGCGCTGATCTAGAGCGCTTATTCGCAGTGAAAGACGCTCCAGCGCCGCCAGAAGCTCTCCCTCCGAACGTGATTCCCTTTCCACAGGGGCGTCGCGCCCGGTGGCGAGATACCAGGGACTGACCTCGAACAGGCGCGCCAGCCGCAGCCCGACCACGAGGCTGGCGCTCTTGGTCTGCCCGCTCTCCATCTGTCGGATCGCGCCTTCGGTCACCTCGACGCGACGCGCCAGCTCGCTGAGCGTCATAGCCCGCTGCGTCCTAAGCGCGCGGAGCCGCTCGCCGAAGGTTCCTGCCACGGACGCAGTATACGAATGCTCGCTCGGACCGTGGTATTGCTGTATACTCCATAGCATGCTACGAACACGCGCTGAAGGTGGCGCCGTCGACTTGGCGTCACCCCACCTTGGAGATTCTGCCGCGGAGAGCGCGGCCTCGACCTCGCCCGAATTGAGTAGGTCTTCCGCTGAAACATACTCCGTCGAGGATGCGTTTCGACTCTGCGCGCTCGCGTCGTACGACGAGGTGCGGCGGGCGGCGGCCCAGGTCGATCCCACCAGCATCGCCGGGCTGCTGCTGGCCGCTACGGTGCGCCAGTGCGAGGGGGACGTTCCGCGTGCCGAAGCGGCGTTGGAGCGGGCCGCTCAGCGCGCCGGCAGCCGGGATCTGGCCCTGGTTCTCGACCTGCTGGTCCCGCTGCTCGTCTCGCGCGAACTGTTCGCCGCCGCCGCGGCAACCTTGGCCCGGGTACCGGCCGGCGACGATCCTTCCCTCCTCGCCCTGTGGGTGGTGCTCGACGCGCACCGCGAGCGCGGCGTCGCCTCGGCCGCCCGGGTCCGCCAGGTGCGCGAGCTGCTGGAGCAGACCGACGACGATGTCGTCCGCCTGCGCGTCCACCAGCGACTGGCGCTCGCAGCATACTACCGCGGCGACGCCGGCTCGGCGCTGGAGGACGTGGCCGAGGGCGTGCGGCTGGCGCGGTTGCTGGAGGCGCACCGGTTCGCCGCCCTGCTCCGTTCGGTCGCGTACGCGACGCATTACAGCTTGACCGGCAACGCGAACGAAGCCTGGCGGCAAGCGATTCTGCTCGCGCGGGAGGCGGACGAAGGCGGCGACGTATCCGTGCAGGCCGTCGCGCACGTGGCTTTGTACGAGCTGGCCGCCGAACGGGGCGACGAACGAACCATGAGTGAGATCCGTACGAAGATCGATGCCCGGCCATTGCCGGAGCAGTATCGCGAGCGCTTCGCCGGCGGTATCGCGGACGCTCTGCGGCTGGCGTGGTCCGGCGAGTTCGCGGCCTGCCGCAACGTTCTCATGGTTCTCAAGGACATGCAGCGCCGCAGCGAAGGCGAACGGGCTCTCTGCCGCGCCATGATCGCGCTGGTGTCGATCGCTTTGGAAGATGACGACGCCGCGCGCCGTTTCGCCCGCCAGGCCGTCTCGGATTCCGCGCGACCGGAGAAACGGATCATCGGGCTCGAATTGCGCTACCGGCGCCTCGCGCGTGCGCTGGCCGCGGTCGCGAGCGAAACCGTCGGAGACGTCGTGCGGGGGCGGCGGGCAGCCCAAGCCCGATTCCTTCGCGGCGACTCGGACATCGCATCGCTCGCGAGCGCGGGCGCGGACCCGGCATGGACGGATGCGCCAACCAGCGTTCGAGGTTACGCTCGTTTGGCATGCGCGATACGCGAACGGCATGCGCTGCGCCCTACGGCTGGACCGCTTACGGCGACGGAGGTCGCCATTCTCAGATTGGTCGACATGGGCCGAAACGCGCCTCAGATCGCGGTGCTGCTGGACCGCAGCCCGCATACCGTGCGTACTCACTTGCGCAATGCGCACGCCAAGCTCGGCGCCCACGGCCGGCTCGATGCGCTGACCCGAGCTCGTCGCCTGGGCCTTTTGCAGGGGTAAATTGCCTATGAAGAGCACGCCTCGACGGCGCATCTACTCACTTTATACGTAACGCCCGAGAGCCGGCTGCGCTTACGGTGCAGTGGTCATCACCCACTGCTTTCGTGAGGATCATTCGCCGTGCTCGCATTGCTCGCTCTAGCCGTCGTCATCGCAGGCGTTCCGCCGCTCTGCGGCTGATATCACCGTGCTAGGATTTTTCGTCCTAGCTGCCATCGTCGCGATCGTCCCGCCGATCCGTATCTGACCGCGCTCAGCGACTGATCCGCTGCCGGTCTCACCAAGCTCGACCGAGGTTCAGGCAACCGCCTGGACCTCGCCGTTTTTATGCGCGGCAGAGGATTATTTGCTTTCATGCTGGCATAGAGAAGCTTGCGGCCGAACTACTCACATCGCGCGGTACGACGGTCCGCCGTATCGTGCTAGGATGTGCTCGACGCCCCAGCTTGCGAAAGGCACGCCTTCATTTGATCGATTTTCCCGGGCGGGAGCCGGACCCGCTCTACGTGCTGCTCGACTTCCTCGTCGGCGACTCGGTCGATACGCTCGCACGCAAGAACGGGCTGGACGCGCGGCGGATCGAGTCCGTCCTGCGCCGCGCGCTGGCCGCCTACGGCTTCAATGGGGCCGAGTCCGCCTCGACCGAGCCGCGCACCGCGCGCGAACGCTGACCCCTCGGAGCGCGGCCCGAGCCTCGCGTCATGCCCGCTCCTTCACCAGCACCGCGTCGCGGAACGCGTCCCAGCTTCCGGTTTCGATCGCCGCGCGCGCTTCCCGCACCAGGCCGGTCAGCGCGGCCACGTTGTGGTAGGAGAGCAGCCGCTGGCCGAGCGTCTCGCCGGCCCGGAAGAGATGGCACAGGTAGGCCTTGGTGTAGGTCGCGCAGACTCGGCAGTCGCAGTCGGGGTCGAGCGGGGTGAAGTCGCGCACGTGGCCGGCGCGGCGCACGTTGTACTCCGCCCCGGCGCGGGTCAGCACCCGCCCGTGGCGCCCGCTGCGGGTCGGGTAGACGCAGTCGAACAGGTCGATGCCGCGGTCGATTCCGGCCAGCAGGTCGCGCACCGTGCCGACCCCCATCAGGTAGCGCGGCTTGTCGGCCGGCAGCAGCGCGGCGGTGAAGCGCGCCACGCGGTCCATCTCGGCGCGCGTCTCGCCCACCGACAGCCCGCCGATGGCGTAGCCGGGAAGGTCGAGCGCGACCAGCTCGGCCGCGCTGCGCGCGCGCAAGTCCTCGTCCAGGCCGCCCTGCACGATGCCGAACAGCATGGTCCGCTCGGCGTGCCGGCGCGCGGCCGCGCAGCGCTCCGCCCAGCGGGTGGTGCGCTCGACCGCGCGCTCGAGCTCGGCCCGCTCCGACGGCAGCTTGACGCACTGGTCGAACGCCATCGCGACGTCCACCCCGAGCTCTTCCTGGAACGCCACCACGTTCTCGGGCGTGAAGCGGTGCGCGCTGCCGTCGAGGTGCGAGCGGAACGTCACCCCCTCGTCGTCGATCGCGCGCCGCGACTCCAGGCTGAAGACTTGATACCCGCCCGAGTCGGTGAGGACCGGCCCGTCCCAGGCCATGAAGCGGTGGATGCCGCCCGCCGCGGCGAGCGTCTCCCGCCCCGGCCGCAGCCAGAGGTGGTAGGTGTTGGCGAGCACGATCCGCGCCCCGACCTCGCGCAAGTCCTGCGGCTCGCGCAGCTTGACGTCCGCCAGCGTCCCGACCGGCATGAAGCACGGCGTCTCGACCGGCCCGTGCGCGGTCGTCAGCGTCCCCCGCCGGGCCGCCCCCGCCGTCGCCCGCACGGCGAACGCGCCGCTCACGGCTGAGGCTGGAGCATGGCCAGCGTGGCGAGGTACTCGCGCGGGGGCTCGCTCTCGAAGGCCATCATCTGCTGCGTGCGGGGGTGCTTGAAGCGCAGCTTCCAGGCGTGCAGGGCCTGGCCGGGAAGCGGCAGGCGGGCGTCGCTGCGGCCGTAGACCGGGTCGTTGAGGATGGCGTGGCCGAGCGCCGCCATGTGGACCCGGATCTGGTGCGTGCGGCCGGTCTCCAGCGTGAAGACCAGCTCGCTGTGGCCAGCCAGCTTTTGGCGCAGCGCGTAGTGCGTCACCGCCGGTTTGCCGTCGGCGCGGATGGCGTACTTCATGCGGTTGCGCGGGTCGCGCCCGAGTGCGCCGCGGATCGTGCCCTCGGCGTCGTCGGGGTAGCCGACCACGATGCCGCGGTACTCGCGCTCGATGTAGCGCTGCTGCATCGCGCGGCCCAGCGTGCCCAGCGCCTCCTCCGTCTTCGCGACGAGCAGCAGGCCCGAGGTGTCGCGGTCGAGGCGGTGGATCAGGCCGGCCCGGACGCGCTCGCCGGGCAGGTCGGCGACGTGCGCGAGCAGCGCGTTGACCAGGGTGCCGTCGAGCGCGCCGTGGGCGGGATGCGTCACCATCCCGGCCGGCTTGTCGACCACCAGCAGGTCGTCGTCCTCGTAGGCGATGTCGAGCGCGATCGACTCGGGCTGGGCGTCGAGCTCGCGCGGCGGCTCGAGCGCGTACTCGACCCGGTCGCCCGGCTCGAGCAGCGTGCTCGGCTTGCCGGGCGCGCCGTTGACGCGCGCCGCGCCGGCCCGCAGCGCGGCGGCGACGTGCGAGCGCGAGTAGCCGCTCAGGCGCGCCAGCAGCACGTCCAGCCGGGTCGAGGCGTCCGTCTCGTCGACGAGGTGCGTCAGGCGCGCGCCCCGCGGCGCTCGCCGCGCGCGATCGAGGCGACGATCAGCAGCCCGACCCCGACGGTGATGCAGGCGTCGGCGACGTTGAACACGTTGGGCCAGATCGTCTTGAAGTCGATGAAGTCGACCACCCAGTGGTGCTGCAGGCGGTCGATCACGTTGCCGACCGCCCCGCCCGCGATCATCCCGAACGCGACCCGCACCAGGTTCGAGCGCTGCACCGCGTCGCGGAAGGCCCAGGCGAACAGGGCCAGCACCAGGACCGCCAGGCCGATCAGCAGCAGCGGCGAGTTGCCGAACAGCCCGAACGCGCCGTGCGTGTTCTGCACGAAGGTGAACCACAGCAGGCGGGGGACGACCAGCCGGCTCTCGCCGGGCGCGAAGTGCGACAGCACGGCGCTCTTCGACCAGCGGTCCAGCAAGAATACGGCGATCGCGACGATCCAGAGGATGGGCACGAAGGAGCCGGTTTCGACACGCCCGCCGATAGCCCGCCTGTCAGAGGCGGGGCCGGGTGCCGGAGGAGCGGTTCACTCAGGGCCGGGAACCAACCAAGCGATAGGCGTCGCCCATCGCGGCCTCGATCAGGAAGTTGAGGTGATAGCCCGTGTCCAGGGTGTCCCACCAGACGGAATAGCCCATCTCGACGACCTGGACGTCCGAAAGCGCTTCCGGCGTCGCATCGGCGGGCAAGTACCGGAGCAGGCTCCGCGGCACGGTCAAGCGCGTTCCGGCGCGAAGCTGCAGCTCGTACGCATCCGTATCGCGATCGTAGCGAATCGCGGTCGCTTCGGCCTTGTCGTTCCGCCCTCGCTGGTGCGGATCGACCATATCCGAGGAGCGGTGCCGCCCTTGCCGTTTCTTCATTCCTGCATCCTCCGCCACTCGCCCACGACCGCGTCGTACACTTCGCGAGCGGCGGCGAGGACCTTGCTCTCGTCGGCTTCGCGTACGCTGCCGAGGCGTTTGACGACCCGTACTTCCCGCTGCTCGAACGCGACGACCACTTCTCCTCGGTCGAGCTGCACGTGCGCGTGGACCGGAGCGTGATCCTTCGGATGGATTCGGAAGATGATGCCCTTGTATCGTATCGTTCCACGCCCCTCGTTCACGCGGGAGCGAGGGGGCGGCAAGGGAATTATGCTACAGGCTGGGCGGCTGGACGTACTGGTAGAACCAGCCGGCGACGCGGCCGAAGGTGCCGGTGATCAGGACGATGCCGGTCGCGACCAGGAAGACGCCGGCCCCGATCTCGATCGCGCCCAGGTAGCGCTTGACCCGGTTGAGCGCGCCCAGCGCGCGCGAGATGCCCGCCGCGGTGAGGAAGAACGGCAGCGCCAGGCCCATCGAGTAGACGAACAGGAGGAAGGTCGCCGGGCCGTAGCGCTCCTGGGTGGCCAGGGCCAGGATGCCGGCCAGGATCGGGCCGACGCAGGGCGACCAGCCGGCCGCGAAGGCCAGCCCGACCACGAACGAGGCCCAGTAGGAGCGGTTGGCGCTGCGCCACTGCGGGCGCTTGTCCATCATCAGGAACGGGATCTTGAAGACCCCGATCATGTTCAGGCCCAGGATCACCACGATGATCCCGCCGATCTTGGCGATCCAGTCGCGGTAGTCGACCAGGGCTGTCCCGATCGCGCTGGCCGTGAAGCCGAGCGACATGAACACCACCGTGAAGCCCGCGATGAAGGCCAGGGCGTGGAACATGACCCGGGCCCGGTCGGCCCCGGTCTGCTCCTGCAGCTCCTCCAGGCTAGACCCCGTGATGAAGGAGAGGTAGGCCGGGATCAGCGGCAGCACGCACGGGGAGACGAAGGAGACGAGCCCCGCCAGGAAGGCGGTCAGGATGTTGACGTTGGCGCTCACGGGTACCTCAGTTGGACGGCGCGGGAGGCTGCGCCCGCATGCCGTAACCCCGCCGGGTGACCCACTGGTTCGTCTATCCGAACTTGGACCCCATCGCGTTCCGGCTCGGCCCGATCGCGGTCCACTGGTACGGCCTGTCCTACCTCTTCGGCTTCATCTGCGTCTTCTTGTGGATGAACCG
>JASLGJ010000347.1 GCA_030150085.1 Candidatus Elarobacter sp.
TTTGCGAGACCTTGCCGCCGGGTGGTCAGCGCGCCTTGACGCGAGCGTTGCGCTTCTCTTCGACCGAGGCGCCCCAGTAGATCAGCCCGACCAGAGCGACGGCCAGGATGACGAGCAGGATCGGGATCGTGTAGTACTCCACGTGGTCTCCTTTCCCAGCCCCGTTCGCGCCCACGCCCGTGCGGCTCCTCGTCGAACCGCCCAGGCGGCTTCTGACCGCCCGCTCGCGAGCCGCCGCGCGCGGCCGGGTACAGCGCCCGTATATGGACCTCGAGATCACGCTCCGGGTGAACGGAACGGCGCGCCGCCTTTCGGTCGACACCCGCACGACGCTGCTCGACGCGCTGCGCGAACGGCTCGATCTGACCGGCGCGAAGAAGGGCTGCGACCACGGGCAGTGCGGGGCGTGCACCGTGCTGATCGGCGGGCGGCGCGCCAACGCCTGCCTGGCCCTGGCGGTGGCCCACCAGGACGAGGACATCGTCACCATCGAGGGCCTGGGCACGGCCGACGAGCTGCACCCGCTGCAGCGCGCGTTCATCGCCCACGACGCGTTCCAGTGCGGCTACTGCACGCCGGGCCAGATCTGCTCGGCGGTGGGGATGCTCGACGAGGTCGCGGCCGGCTGGCCCAGCGCGGCGACCGCCGACCTCGCCGCCGAGCGCGCCCCGCTCGACGACGCGGAGATCCGCGAGCGGATGAGCGGCAACCTCTGCCGCTGCGCGGCCTACGCCAACATCGTCCCCGCCATCGCGGAAGCGGGCCGGGCATGACGCCGTTCCGCTACGAGCGCGCGCGCGACGACGGCGCGGCCGTCGCGGCGCTGGCCGCCGCGCCCGGCGCGGCCTACCTGGGCGGGGGCACGAACCTGGTCGACCTGATGAAGCTCGGCGTCGCCACGCCCGACCTGCTGGTCGACGTCGCGCGCCTGCCGCACGACCGGATCGAGCCGCTGCCCGGCGGCGGCGTGCGGATCGGCGCGATGGTGCGCAACAGCGAGCTGGCCGCCGACCGCACCATCCGCACGCGCTACCCGGTGCTCGCGCAGGCCCTGCTCGCGGGCGCCTCGGGCCAGTTGCGCAACCTCGCCACCACCGGCGGCAACCTGCTCCAGCGCACCCGCTGCACGTACTTCCAGGACACGTCCAAACCGTGCAACAAGCGGGTGCCCGGGAGCGGCTGCCCGGCGCGCGAGGGCTACCACCGCAACTTGGCGATCCTGGGCTGGTCCGAGCAGTGCGTCGCGACGCACCCCTCCGACATGGCGGTCGCGCTGCTCGCGCTCGACGCGCAGGTGCGCGTGCGGGGCCGCGGCGGCGAGCGGGTGATCCCGCTGGCCGGCTTCCACCGCCTGCCCGGCGCCGAGCCGCAGCGCGACACCGTGCTCGAGCACGGCGACCTGATCACGGCGGTCGAGCTGCCGCCGCTGCCGCTGGCGGCGAACTCGCGCTACCGCAAGGTGCGCGACCGCGCGTCGTACGCCTTCGCGCTGGTCTCGGTCGCGGCGGCGCTCGACGTCGCGGGCGGCACGGTGCGCGACGTGCGCCTGGCGCTGGGCGGCGTGGCGCACGCGCCCTGGCGCGCGACCAAGGCCGAAACGCTGCTGCGCGGCGCGCCGGTGAGCGAGGAGAGCTTCGCGCGCGCGGCCGAGGCGGAGCTGGCCCAGGCCCGCCCGCTGCGCGACAACGCGTTCAAGATCACGCTCGCGCGCAACGTCGTGGTGCGCACGCTGCTGGCGCTCGCGGAGGGCGCGCGATGATCGCCGACCGCGCGGTCGGGCAGCCCCTGGACCGCATCGACGGACCGCTCAAGGTCACCGGCGCGGCGCCGTACGCCTACGAGTTCCCGGCCGAGAACGTGGGCTACGTCGCGGTCGTGCAGAGCACGATCGCCAAGGGCCGCATCGTCTCCATCGACACCAGCCGCGCCGCGGCGCTGCCGGGCGTGATCGTGGTGCTCACGCACGAGAACGCGGTTCGCATCGCCTCGCCCGACGACGAGGCGCTGCGCGTGCTGCAGACCGACGCCGTCGCTTACCACGGCCAGATCGTGGCCGCGGTCGTCGCCCAGACCTCGGAGGTCGCGCGCCACGCGACCGGCCTGATCCGCGTGACGTACGAGGAGCGGCCGCACGACGTCGTGCTGCGCGCCGACCATCCCGGGCTGTACGCGCCCGAGAAGGTCAACGCCGGCTTCGCCACCGACACCGAGGAAGGCGACGTCGAGGGCGCGCTTGCGAGCGCGCCGATCTCGATCGACCGCACCTACACCACGCCGCACTACCACAACAACCCGCTCGAGATGCACGCCACGCTGGCGGCCTGGAGCGACGACGGCGTCACCCTGCACGACAGCAACCAGGGCCCGCACGGCATCCGCGACGACGTCGCCAAGGCCTTCGGCCTGCAGCCCGAGCGGGTGCGCGTGATCTCGCCCTACGTCGGGGGCGGGTTCGGCTCGAAGGCGTTCACCCACCCGCACGTCATCCTGACCGTGATGGCGGCCAAGCTGGCCGGGCGGCCGGTGAAGTACATGCTGACCCGCCAGCAGATGTTCTCGCTGGTCGGCTACCGCACGCCGACGATCCAGCGCGTGCGCCTCGCGGCCGACCGCGACGGCCGGCTGACCGCGATCGCGCACGACGTGGTGGAGCAGACCTCGACGATCGAGGAGTTCGCCGAGCAGACCGCGGTCGCCACGCGCATGATGTACGCCGCGCCCAATCGCCGCACCACGCACCGCCTGGCGCGGGTCGACCTGCCCACGCCCTCGATCTTCCGCGCCCCGGGCGAGACGCCGGGCATGTACGCGCTGGAGTCGGCGATGGACGAGATGGCGATCGCCTGCGGGCTCGACCCGGTCGAGTTCCGCATCCGCAACGAGCCGGCGATCGATCCCGACACCAAGCACCCCTTCAGCAGCCGCAACCTGGTGGCATGCCTGCGCGAGGGCGCGCGGCGCTTCGGCTGGGACGGGCGCGACCCGGCGCCGCGCGCGCGGCGCGACGGGCGCTGGCTGGTCGGCAGCGGCGTCGCGGCCTCGACCTACCCCACGCGGCGCCGGCCCTCGCAGGCCCTGATCCGCGTCGACCGCGCCGGCACCTACACCGTGCTGATCGACGCGAGCGACATCGGGACCGGCACCTGGACCGCGCTGACCCAGATCGCGGCCGACTGGCTGGGCGTCCCGCTCGAACGGGTGAAGCTGGAGATCGGCGACAGCGCGCTCCCGCGCGCGCCCGGCGCGGGCGGCTCGATGGGCCTGGTGTCGTGGGGCTCGGCGGTGGTCGACGCGGCCCGGAAGCTGCGCGCCCGGCTGCGCGACGACTACGGCGGCGGCGTGCCCGCCGACGGGCTGGAAGCCCACGGCGAGACCGACTCCAACCCCGAGGCGGAACACTTGTCGATGCACGCCTACGGCGCGCAGTTCGCCGAGGTGCGGGTGGACGTCGACACCGGCGAGGTGCGCGTGCCGCGGCTGGTCGGCGTGTTCGCGGTCGGCAACGTCGTCAACGCCAAGACCGGGCGCTCGCAGTTGCTGGGCGGGATGACGATGGGCCTGTCGATGGCGCTGCACGAGGAGACGGTGCTCGACCCGCATTTCGGCCACTACCCCAACCACGACTTGGCGGAGTACCACATCGCGGTCAACGCCGACGTGGGCGCGATCGACGTGCACTGGATCGACGAGCACGACCCGCACGTCAACCCGCTGGGCGCCAAGGGCATCGGCGAGATCGGCATGACCGGCACCGCCGCCGCGATCGCCAACGCGGTGTACCACGCGACCGGCGTGCGGGTGCGCGACCTGCCGGTGCGGCTGGACAAGCTGCTCGGCGCGTAGCGTGGCGCGGCGCCGGCTGTTCGTCGCCGCCGAGCTCGACGACCGCGCGCGGGCCGCTTGCGCGCGGGTCGCCGAGCGGCTGCGCGCACGGGACTGGCCTGGCCGCTGGGTCGCGCCGGAGAACTACCACCTCACGCTGGCGTTCATCGGCGGGGTCGACGCGGAGCGCCTGCCCGAGGTGAGCGCGGCGCTG
>JASLGJ010000407.1 GCA_030150085.1 Candidatus Elarobacter sp.
CAGCGCCGCCCCGCGCGGCCCAGCAGCACGCGCACCGCGGCGTCGAGCTGCGGGTCGTCACCGCGCTCGGCCGCGCCGGGCGGGTTCTCGACCCGCACGTCGACCGGGCGCGGGTGCAGCTCCATGTCGGTCCCGTCCTGGGTCAGCACGCGCGTGCTGGGCAGGCGCAGGGTCGAGCCGTCGGCGAGCGTGGTCTCGCTGGTGAAGATGATCCAGCCCGCGGTCGGCACGCCGACCACCTTGCCCGCGCCCAGCCGGCGGTAGCCCTCGGCCATGTTCTCGCCGTCGGAGAGCGTGTGCTCGTTGGTGACGAGCACGGTCGGGCGGTCGAGCGCGCGCTGCCCGAGCGACGTGCGCTCGGGCGGGTCGAAGCCGAAGCGCGAGACGAAGCGGAGGTACTCGCGCCGGGTGATGACGTCGAGCGCGTAGGGGTCGACGAAGCCGCCGTTGTTGTTGCGGATGTCGACCACCACGCCCGCCCGGCCGCGGTTCTGCACGTCGAGGTCCTGGTAGAACTGGGCCAGCGAGTCGGGCCCCATGTCGTAGAGGTGCACGTAGCCCAGCCGTCCCCCGCTGATGCGCTCGACGTACGCGCGCCGGCTCGACACCCAGGCCCGGTAGAGCAGGTTCTTCTCGCTCGGGCGGTCGATCGGCAGCACCGGCACGGTCTTGTTCGCGAAGCGCAGCTCGGTGCGCTTGCCGATGCGGTTGGCGAGCAGCGCGTCGAGGTCGGTGCGGCGGTCGAGCGGCGTGCCGTCGACCTCCAGCAGCTCGTCGCCGGCGGCGATCCGCCCGGCCAGCGCGGCCGGACCGAGCGGCACGACCTCCGCGACGCGCAAGCGGCCCGTGCGCGCGTACTCCGCGGCGTCCCAGCGCACCCCGATCCGGCCGACGGTGTACTGCGGCGCGCCGGGCACGGTGGGGCCGTAGATGCCCAGGTGCGAGGAGTTCAGCTCGCCCAGCATCAGCGAGACGACGCGCCGGAACTCCTCGGGCGTGCGCGCGGCGAGCGCGTGCGGCTCGTAGGTGCGGCGCACGGCCTGCCAGTCGGCGCCGTGGAACTTCGGGTCGGCGTACCAGCGCTCGAGCAGCGACCAGGCCTGGCGGAACAGGAGCGGCTCGTCGCGCGCGAAGTCGGCGTCCAGCTCGGCGCTCAAGGGGAGCGCGCGGGGCGGCTTCTCGCCGTCGACCGGGACGGTGAACGCGCGCCCGGCGTCGAGGTAGAACACCGTCTGGCCGTCGGGCGAGACCGCCAGCGCGCTCTTGCGGCTGGGCGTGCTGGTGAGCTGGTGCGCGACCGCGTCGTCCTTGGCCGTGTCGTCGATCGAGAACGCGTAGAGATTTTCTTGGCCGGCGGCGGTGGCGACGAGCACGAGCTGCTTGCCGTCGGGCGTGACGTGCACGCGCGAGACGTCCAGCCCGGTCGGCAGGAACGTCACCCGCTCGCGGATGCCGTCGAACACGATCCGCGTCTCGCGCTTGCGCGCCGCGGGCGCGGCCGGCGCAGGCGAGGGCGACGGGGAGGGAGCGCCGCTGGCGCGGGGCGCGGCGCTGGGCGGCGCGGTCGGGATCGCGCGCGAGGGCAGCTCGGGAAACAGCTCGCGGAAGGCGTCCTCGCGGAACTTCGGCGCGCGCGGGATCAGGTCGACCTGCGCGACGGCGCCGTTCTCGGTGCGCTGCGAGGTGACGACGAACAGGCGCGTGCCGTCGGGCGCCCAGGCCAGCGGGCCGCCGTTGGCGTTCGAGAGCGTGGTGACGGCGTGGCTCTCGCCGCCGCTCGGGCGCACCACGCGCGCGTTGGCGAAGCCGCTGCGCTCGTTGTCGACGTAGGCGATCCAGTCGCCGGCAGGCGAGAACGCGATGTCGTCCCGGTCGCCGAAGGGGCGGCGGTCGAGCACGCCGCGCGCGATCACCCGGTCGGCGCGGCTCGCGACGTCGAGCGCGTGCAGCTCGCGCCCGTCGCGCACGAAGGCCAGCGTGGCGCCGTCGGGCGACCAGTGCGGGTAGTCGTCGTGATGGCCGGGCGGGGTGACGATCCGCTCGCCGGCCGCGTCGCCAGCGGCGCCGAAGTCGTAGGTCGCGACGGCCTGCTCGGTGCCGCGGTCGACCACGTACGCCAGCCGCCGGCTGCCGGGCGCCCAGACCGGGTCGGCATACGCCGCGCCCGCCCGCGTCGTGACCGGCTGCGCCTCGCCGCCTTCTTTCGCGCCGGCGGCGAACACCCGCCCGCGCGCGACGAAGGCCAGCTTCTTGCCGTCGGGCGCGAGGTCGAGCCCGGAGAAGCGGCTGGTCTGGGTGAGGTGCTGCGGCTCGGCGCGCGAGGGCAGCCCGCGCGGCGCGATCGCCAGGCGCTTGGTCTCGCCGCTGGCCGTGTCGCAGGTCCAGATCCCGAACTCGCGCTCGAACGCGATGACCCGCCCGTCGCGCGAGATGGTCGGCCAGAGCACGCGCTCGCGCCCGCTCAGCGCGCTCAGCTTGCGCACCCGCCCCTCGCCGCGGGCGTAGAGCTGGTCGCCGCCGTCGCGGTCGGAGACGAAGTACAGCGTGTGCCCGTCGGGCGACCACATCGGCCAGCGGTCCTTGGCCGCGCCGTCGGTCACCGCTTCGTAGCGGCGCGCGGCGAGGTCTTCGACGACGATGCTGCTCTGGTCCATGTGGCTGTGGCCGCGCCGCCACCACTGCGCGAACCCGTTGCGCGAGAACGCGATCCGCCCGCCGTCGGGCGAGGGGGCGGCATCGCGCTCGTCGACGTAGCGCTCGTCGAGCACCGGCATCGGCGTCCCGCCGTCCACGCCGACGCGGTAGACGCTGGCCGCCGAGCTGATGTTGCGCGCGTTGCTCGAGAAGTAGAGCGCGCGCGAGTCGGGCGACCACGCTTCGAGCGTCAGCCCGGCGTCGTCGTGGGTCAGCCGGCGCACCTCCCCGCCGTCGAGCGTGATGACGTAGACCCCGACCGCGCCGGCCCGGGTCGAGACGTACGCGAGGCGCTTGCCGTCGGGCGAGAACAGCGGCCGCGCCGCCGTGCCGCCCACGTCGGCCAGCAGCCGCGCCGTGCCGCCCCCGGACGGCACGCTCCACACGTCGCCGCCCTCGACGAAGGCGATCTCGGCGTGGTCGGGCGAAATCGACGGCTCGGCGAACGACGGCGCGGGCACCGGCGGCGCGGCGTCCTGAGCGAGCACCGCAAAGGGCAGCCCTGCAAGAACGAACGCCACCAGCGACGCGATGGAGAGCACGCGACGGAGGAGCATCGCGCCTGCTTCGCACCCGAAGCCCAGGCGCCTCCGTATTCTTACCGAGTCAATACGGCCGGACGCGCCGCTACCGAAGGATCGAGCCCGTCCGGCGCCTGCGGGCATACCCAGCACCGAACGAGAAACCCCGTCGGGCGCGCGGGATCGCGTGCAGAAGGGTGATAGCAACCATGCCGCCGACCGAACTGTTCGACGAACTCGACTTGCGCGAAGAAGCCACTCGCGGGCCCGCGCCGGACGCGTGCTCCGAGTCCACCATCGTATCGCAGTCCTGCCTGCAGACCAAACGCTGCTCCCAGCCCTGCTGCCTGTGACGGGCGGGCGCTCGGCCCGCACCTGAACCACCACCGAGGCGTCTCGCGCGAGGCGCCTCGGCTCGTCTCTCCGCTAGAAACCGGGGTGCGTCGCCTGCTTGCGGCCGCTCGCGACGGGCACGTACTCCCACACGATGCGCTCGCCGCCGCGCAGCACGTACGCGTCGGGACCGACCGGCGGCTCCTCGCCGTCGACGAGATACACCCAATGGTGCCCCGTCTCGGGGCTCTGCTCGACGCCGCCGATCGCGGTGACGTAGAGAGCCGGACCCTCGCCCTGCGCGCGCGGCGCGAGGCGCGGCTGGAGCGTGCGCGCGTCGAGCACGTCCCACACCGTCGCGATGCCCACCGCGACGCGCACCGGGCCGTCCTCCTGGCGCGGCGGGTCGTGGAAGCCATCGCCCCAGTTCACGACGTGCTCGACGGTGGCGACCTCGGCGGGCGAAGCGCTCATCGCGCGGCATTTCGCCGCAGCGCGAAGCACTCCGCCGCCAGTGCCAGATCGCGGCCGAGGGCGCGGAGTCAATGCGACCGCGACGGCCGGTCGTTCACGCTTCTGACGTTGAGCCTCGAATCCGGCCGCTCGAGCGCAAATGCGGTGATGTCGTCGGGATCGCTGGTCAGGATGATCGAACCCGGGTACCGTGCGGCGGTCGCGACCACGATCGCATCGACGGTGGCATGCGCCTTGCGCGTTCGATAGCGCATCACGCCGGCGTCGACGGCGATTTCGAGCGTGGTGGTGAGAACGGTGTCGTTCGGGCGTACGGCTCGATGGATGTTCGGCGCGAGGCCGTGCGCCGTACTGGTCTCGGCGAAGACGGGCGCCGGAACGCCGATGACCATTCCGCGCTCAGTCGCTCGCTTCGCCCAAGCGAGCGCACGGACATCCCTCTCTGCGATCGCGGAGACCGCGCCGCTATCGAGGATCAGGCGCGTTTCGGCCATTCCGCGTCCACTTCGGCGAGAAGCTCGGGCGGGATGACGATGCCTTCCTGCGCGAGGAAACGGTCGAGGCGGACCGCCTGCAAGCGCAGGAGCGCCGCGTCGTTGATCCACTCCGACAGAGAGCTGCCGCCCGCTTCCGCTCTCACCTCGGATACGACGTCAGCATCCAGGCGCAACGAGACGTTCTCTTTCAGACCCATGCGCCGACTCTACCACGAGGATATTGCCAAATCACGGCTGGTTTGTGGCGAGCCGTCTACCTAACTCGGCGTTGGCAGGAAGGCGGCGACCGGCGACAGCTGCGGATCAGGCCAGCAGCGGCAGCTGCGCGAACGTCCCGCCCACGATCGCCGCCGAAGGCCGGCCCAGCCAGCGCTCCAGCACCGTCGCGTACACCGTGCGGAAGTCGGTCGTGTAGGCGAGGTTGCCCATGTTCAGGCGGGCCAGGTCGGGATGCTCGCCGTACAGGCCGCCCTTCACGCCGCCGCCGATCAGGAACACCGGCGCGGCCTCGCCGTGGTCGGTGCCGCGGCTGGCGTTCTCGCCGACGCGCCGGCCGAACTCGCTGAAGGTCATCGCCAGCACGCGCTTGTCGTTGCCGTGCGCCGCCAGGTCCGCGTAGAACGCGCTGATGCTGTTGGCGAAGTCGGTCAGCAGGCGGTCCTGGGTCTGCTTCTGCGTGGTGTGGGTGTCGAACGAGCCGTGCTGCACGTAGATCACCCGCGTGCCGAGCTTCGAGCCGACGATCTGCGCCGCCAGCGCGAGGCTGCGCCCGAGCGGCGTGGCGGGATACGTAGCCTGCGGCTGGTAGCCGGCGATCAGCTTGGGCAGCTCCTGCGCGCCGCGCTGCGCGTGGTCCTCGATCTCCGCGACCTGGGCCAGGAACGGCGACTTGAACGGCACCGTCGTGTCGCGCACGAACTCGTGGAAGGCCTCGCGGTCGGCGCTGTTCTTGTCGCTGCGCAAGCCGTAGGTGCGCAGGGCGTCGATCGCCGGCACGTCGGTCTGCTTGGCGATCAGCGCCTCGGGCAGCACGTTGGCGAGCGCGACGGCGTTGAACAAGTTCGCCTTGGGCAGGCTCGCGTCGTCGAGATAGCGCCCCAGCCACCCGGTCGGCTCGTACTTGCCGGGCGCGGCGGTCTGCCAGATCTCGGTCGACCGGAAGTGCGAATGGTCAGGGTCGGGATAGCCGACGCCCTGTACGATCGCGACCTGACCCGCGTCGTACATCTTCTTGAACGGCGCGAGCACCGGGTTCAGCCCGAAGGTGTTGTCGATCCGCAGCACGTCGTTCGGCGCGACGCCGAGCGAGGGACGATAGCGATAGTACTCGGGGAGCCCGAACGGCACCACGGT
>JASLGJ010000538.1 GCA_030150085.1 Candidatus Elarobacter sp.
GCGGGTGCGCGGCGGCCGCGCCGGCCGTCGTTCCGCGCGCGCGGTCGAAGCGCGACCAGGGATCGTTCTCCGGCACGACCCGCGGCTTGCCGGACGCTGCCGGCGCGTTCCGCGCGGCGCCGTTCGGGGCGGTTCCGTCGGTCACGACCGGCACGGTTTTTGCCGTAGGTGCGGCGTTCGTCACCGGCACGGCTTTCAGCGCCGGCGCGGCGGGCGTCACGGGTGCGGCGCGGGTCAGCGGGGCGGCGCGCAGGCGCGTGACGTTCGCGATGGCGCTGCGCTGCTGCTCGAACGGGATGCGCGCGACGGGCAGCGCGCGGCCGGCGAAGCCGCGCTCCACCAGCGCGCGGCGCGGCATGGCTTGCGCGCTCGCGGTGTCGGCGGGCTTGAAGCGCAGGTTCACCTCGCTCGGCACGACGGGGAGCGGGCCGCGCACGACCGCGGCGTGCGCGAGCTGCGCGCCGCCGAGCGCGCGCGGGTGCTCGAAGCGGCCCTCGGTGAAGCGCTTGGCGCCGATCGCGGTCGCGCCGCCGTGGCGCGCGTTCGCGTAGCGCGCGATCTCGCCCGCGCCGTTCCCGACCGGCCCGTAGTAGGTGTTGGTCACGTTGGTGATGGTGTAGTAGTTCGAGCCCCACCACGGGCGGTACGGCTCGAACGGCGCGAGCGGCACCCAGCCGACATCGCCGAAGCCCCAGCCGCCGCTCCCGAAGGTGAAGAACGCCACCAGCGCCGGGCGCCAGAGCGCCGCCGCGTAGGGCTGACCGGGGTACCAGCACCAGCCGTACGCCGCGCTGTGGTACCAGTTGCCGTAGTGATAGGGCGCCCAGCCCCAGGGCTCGGCGCCGACCCAGGTCCAGCCGTAGTAGTCCTCCCACACCCAGCGGCCGTAGCGGTACGGCGCCCAGCCGGGCGCCACCGCGCTGGGCACCCAGACGTTGCCGTACGAGCCGTCGCTGACCCAGCGGCCGTAGTCGCTCAAATCGTCCACGCCCTCGACGTCGCTCGGGACGTAGGCGTTGGCCAAGGCGCGCGTCTCGCGCTCGTCGCGCTCGCCGTTGAAGCGGTCGAAGTCGTCGGCAGCCAGGGCCGCGCCGGACGAAAGCGCGGGCGCGTCGGCGCTGCCCGAGGCGGTGAGGGTCGTGCCCGGCAGCAGCGCGCGCGTGCCCTGCGGGGTCAGCACGTCGGCCGCGCCCGAGCGCACGGTCAGCTCGCTCGTGCCGTCCGCGTCGACGCTCACCCGGTAGCTGCCCGGAGCGCGCGGGCGGAGCGAGACCGAGGGCGTGTCGAGCTCGGCGCCGCCGCTGCCGCGCAGCACGCGCAGGTCGACCGTGCCTTCGGCGAGCTGCAGCCGGCGCTCGGCGCCGTCCAGGCGGGTGAAGCGCAGCTGGACGTCTTGGTCGAGCCGCACCGCCGCGGCGCGGTCGAGCTGGATCTCGGCCCGCCCGCCGTCGCCGGTGGTGACGTAGTCGCCGCCCAGCACCGGCGCGTTGAGCACCGCGTCGACGGGGGTCGCGGAGTCGCCGCGCCGGACCGCGACCGGCCCGCGCACGACGCTCAGCCGGGCGACGCCCAGCCCGTGCGCGTCGGCGCTCTCGGCCCGCGCCGGCGGCGCGCTGCCGAACGCGAGACCGAGGACGGCGAGCGCGGCGAGCAGCACGGCCGGCGTGCGAGGCGATGACGGCTGCATGGTGGCCTCCCGAGAGCGTGTTGTCTGACAACGTGAGCGGCGGCGGAAAGAGTTTCGCGCGAACGTGTCAGACGACCGCCGCGCGATCATTACTCAATCGTTGCAACAGATCGAGTAGGCCCTCGTTTCGGTGCGTGGAATGGGCCGCTTCACCCAAACCGCTCGCCGTTTTCTAGCAGAGGTACTGGTATATGCCTGGTTGGTACATCCACCTGGATGCCGCGCGCGAAGCGATCGCCGGCCTGAACGCGAACCCCCGCGCGGCCGCGATCTTCGCCTCGGACGGCGGTCCTTCGGCGAGCGACCTGCAGAAGATCGCGCAGAACAACCCGGCGTACTTCGCGCTGGGCGCGATCGGCCCGGACATCTTCTTCCTGCTGCCCGATTTCAAGCCGCCGGCGGGCACCGGCCTGTGGGGCGCGGCGAACCTGATCCGGACCTTGTTCACCTGGTGGGACGACAACTTTCTGGGCCCCTACGAAGACATTCTGGGCCCGATCGCCGACAACACCGCCGACGAGATCAGCGCGCTCACCGGCGGCCTGTCCGAGCAGCTCTCGTCGATCTTCTCCGAGGCGATCAGCTTCCTGATCGACTTCGTGCTGGTGCTCATCACGCGCCAGTACGACATCTTCGGGCTGCTCTCGAGCGGCGTGCCGCAAGGCTTCGACGAGCAGACCTTCTTCTGGAGCGACATGCTCCACTACCGCAAGACGTTCGAGTTCGCGCACGAGCTGTGGAAGAGCGCCGAGACCGACCAGCAGAAGGCCTTCGCGCTGGGCTGGATGACGCACCTCGCGACCGACGTCACCGGGCACTGCTTCGTCAACGAGAAGTGCGGCGGGCCGTACCGCCTGCACTGGCAGCGCCACCACCTGGTCGAGAACCACATGGACGCGCGGGTCTACCAGAGCGAGCACGCCTCGCAGCCGATCTACAACATGATGTCGAACTCGGCGCTGCACCTGTGGCTGGCCTTCAACCCCGACGGCAGCTCGCGCATCGACTACCTCAATTTCCCGCAGCCCGGGCCCACGTACGATCCCGGCGACGACACGCCCGCGCAGCTCGACCGCAAGAGCAAGTGGGACTTCGACTCCGACATGCCCGACGAGCTGGCGGGCTATCTGGCCAAGGCGCTCAAGACGGTCTACAACCCCTCGATCGCCGCGACCGACGTCGGCGCCGCCGCGGCCGCGCCGCAGATCATCGAGGCCATCACCAACGACCACAGCGACGGCTTCGCCACCCAGGAAGACATCGTCAACACCTACTGGTGGCTCTACAAGTACATCAAGTGGACGACGACGGACTTCTACAAGATCCGCCGCCCCGACCCGCCCGACGTGATCAACGTGCAGCCCTTCCCCTCGCCGCCGGGCAGCGGCGCGGCCGACCCGGGGCCGGGCGCGAGCGACGACAACAGCGCCTGGCAGGACTTCCTCGACTTCCTGCTCTCGCTGTTCGCCTGGCTGGCGTACATCGCCGAGGTGCTGGCCTACCCGGCCACCGTCATCGCGGGGATCATCACCAGCGCCGGCACGTACCCCGTCCGCGAGGTGCTCTACGAGACGCTGGAGCTGCCGCTGTACAACGCCTGGCTGTCGCTGCACTGGTACCTCTCGATGACCGGCTACCTGATGCCGATGCAGAACGAGATCAACTCCGGGCTGACCACGCTGGGCGTGTCGGTGCTCGACACCTGGCCCGGCATCGACGCCAGCCTGAACGACTTCTCGGGCGGCCTGGGCGGCGCGACCACGCCGACCAGCGAGCCCAGCGGGCACGACCGCAGCCGCGAGTACCCGCGCGACGTGGTGCAGGACCCCAACAACTTCATCACCAGCATGATCAACGCGGCGCTGTCCAAGACGTGCAACGGGCAGACCGTCGGGCCGAGCGAGTTCACCCGGCCCTGGCGCTTCCCCAGCACCAACGACGCCGGCGCGGCGGTGCCGCTCGAGCAGCCGCTCTCGGTCGCCAGCCCCTACCGCGCGAACCAGGACGCGACCGTGCTGATGGGCCACTCGCCGGGCGACAACAACGCCCGCACGGCGTTCGAGAAAGCCAAGAGCGAGGCCGAGACGATCCAGCTCTCGCACGCGCTGATCGAGAAGGGCACGCACCTCGGCGACCCGGTCGACTACTCGGCCTACGTGATGGCGCACCTGACCCGCAACCACGCCGGCGATAAGGAGCACCCGATCGCCAACTTCAACCTCGACAGCGACCGCGGCTACGGCTACCTGTGCTGGGACTGGGTGCGCTCCAAGGGCGTGATGGGCGTGCCGACGCCGTACTTCCGGGGCGCGCAGTTCGACCCCGCCCACGACCCGCACGGGCACCGCACCTACCACGCCCCGATCGCGCCCGGCAGCGGCTGGTGCAGCGACGACATCGCCCCGCCCGCGCCCGCCGGCGGCACGCCCAGCAGCCCCGCCAACACCCCCACCATGCACGACGAGGCCAACGAGCGCCCGGTGCGCATCCGCTACATCGACATCGAGCAGAGGTTCGCCTGATGAACGACGACGGCAAGAACAAACCCGGTTCGGGCGACACCCCGCCGCAGTCCCCGCTGTTCAGCAACGCGCCCGGCGCGTCGCCGCTCGACCCCGGCAAGTCGCCCTTCACGGACGAGCAGCGCAAGCAGATCGACAAGCTCAAGGAGCTGATCAAAGAGGGCAAGCTGGGGCGCGGCGTGCCCGGCATCGCCGGCGGCAACGACCGCAAGCAGCCGCCGATCAAGCCCTACCTGCTGGTCCGCTCGGTGACCGGCGACAACGGCAGCCGGCCGCTGGCCGGCGGGACGGTGTTCTGGGAGAGCCCCGACATCTGGACCGCGGTCGGCGACCCCGCGACCACGCCTGAGATCCCGCCCACCCACGGCGGCGTGCTGCCGGCCGGGCAGCCCAACACCGTCTACGCGCACGTCTGGAACCTCGGCCGCGCGCCGCTCACCGGCGTGGTGGTGTCGTTCTACTGGTTCAACCCGTCGCTGGCGATCGACGGCGCGCACGCGAACTTGATCGGCCAGACCCGGATCGACCTGGGCCCGCGCAACTCGCCGCTCTGCCACCGGCTGGTGAAGTGCCCCAAAGCCTGGGTGCCGGTGATGGAGAACGGCGGCCACGAGTGCCTGATGGTGAGGGTCTGGGGCTTCGGCGACGCCGCCCCGCCCAACCAGTGGCACCCCTGGGAAGACCGCCACGTCGCGCAGCGCAACGTCTCGGTGGTGCAGACGCTGAGCGACATGCAGAAGATCGTCAGCCGCATCCAGCTCAACGTGAAGGCCGAGACGCGCTTCGAGCTGGTGCAGGTCGGCGCCGAGGCGCACGACGCGGTCAAGATCGTGGCCTCCAAGCTGGCCCTCGACCCGGCGCTCCCGACCCGCAGCCTGGCCCACCTCGACGCCAAGAGCGTGCTGACGGTCAAGCCGACCGACACCGTCACCCCGCGCATCATGCCCCACACCTTGACCAGCGGCCTGATCGCCGGCGCGGCCGGGGCGGCGGGCGCGGTCAAACCGGGCGGCGCGGCCGACCTGGGCGAGGCTCCCGACACGCCCGAAACGGGCGGCGCCGCG
>JASLGJ010000560.1 GCA_030150085.1 Candidatus Elarobacter sp.
GGTTGGCGACCAGGATCTTGCGGACGGGCGCGTCAGCCATCGAGCCGTCCGGCGGCGTTCCAGAGCGAGGTCGTGCGGGCCGCGAAGCGCGCGTCCGGCGCCGCGGCCCGCACGACCTCGCTCTGGAACGCCGCCGGACGGCTCGATGGCTGACGCGCCCTTCCGCAAGATCCTGGTCGCCAACCGGGGCGAGATCGCGCTGCGCGTGATGCGCAGCGCCAAGGAGCTGGGCTGCGCGACGGTCGCGGTCTACTCCGACGCCGACCGCGACGCGCTGCACGTGCGCTACGCCGACGAGGCCTACCACCTCGGCCCGGCCGTCCCGTCGCAGTCGTACTTGAACGCCGACAAGCTGCTCGACGTCGCGCGGCGCGCGGGCGCCGACGCGGTCCACCCCGGCTATGGTTTCTTCGCCGAGAACGCGGGCTTCGCGCGGCGCGTGATCGAGGCCGGCCTGACCTGGATCGGCCCGCACCCCGACGCCATCGACGCGATGGGCGACAAGATCCGCTCGCGCCAGGCGATGGTCGCGGCCGGCGTGCCGGTCGTGCCGGGCGGCACCGACCCGATCGCCGACGTCGCGGGCGCGCGCGCCGCGGCCGAGCGCTACGGCTTCCCGCTCGCGCTCAAGGCCTCGGGCGGGGGCGGCGGCAAGGGCCTCAAGATCGCGCGCTCGGCCGAGGAGCTGGAGTCGGCCTTCACCACCGCCGGGCGCGAGGCGACGGCCTACTTCGGCAACGGCACGATCTACGCCGAGCGCTACCTGGAGAACCCCAAGCACGTCGAGCTGCAGATCCTGGCCGACAAGCACGGCACCGTGCTGCACGTCGGCGAGCGCGACTGCTCGCTCCAGCGCCGCCACCAGAAGCTGTGGGAAGAGGCGCCCGCGCGCATCTCCGAGCGGGTGCGTGACGGCCTGCGCGCGGCCGGCGTGAAGGCCGCGCAGGCGATCGGCTACGACTCGGTCGGCACGATCGAGTGCCTGGTCGCGGGCGACGAGTTCTACTTCCTGGAGATGAACACGCGCATCCAGGTCGAGCACACCGTCTCCGAGCAGATCTCGGGAATCGACCTGGTGCGCGAGCAGATCCTGGTCGCCGCGGGCCGGCCGTTGCCCTTCGCGCAGAGCGACATCGAGTTCCGCGGCCACGCCATCGAGGTGCGGGTCAACGCCGAGGACCCGGCGCAAAATTTCCGCCCCGCGCCGGGGACCGTCGAGCGCTACCGCGAGCCGGGCGGCCTGGGGGTGCGGGTCGACTCCGCGGCCTACCCCGGCTTCACGATCACGCCCGACTACGACTCGATGATCGCCAAGCTGATCGTCACCGCGCGCAACCGCGACGAAGCGCTGGCGCGCCTGGCCCGTGCCATCGACGAGTACGTGATCGGCGGCGTGCCGACCACGCTCCCGCTGCTGCGCGCGCTGTGCGACTTCGGCCCGGTGCGCGACGCCTCGTACGGCACCGCCACGCTCGAGCCGTTCGCGGCCTCGCTCGGCCCGGCGGCGACGCACGGCCCGGCCGCGACCAACGGCGTGGCGCACAAGCCGGAATCCGCCGACGGCGCGGCGGCCCAGGACCAGGACGACGCGATCCGGGTCGAGGTGAACGACCGGCTGTTCCGGGTGCGCTTCGTGGACCTGCCCGCGCCCCGCGGCGGCCCGGGTATCGCCGCGGCGGGCTCCGGCGCGGCGCGGCCGGTGCCCAAGAAGGGCGGCGCGGCGCGCAAGTCCGCCGCGGCCGCGGGCAACGACGTCATCTCGCCGATGCACGGCGTGGTGGTCGAGATTCCGGTCGCGCAGGGCGCGGCGGTGAACGAGGGCGACGTCGTCGCGGTGATCGAGGCGATGAAGATGATGAACGAGATCCGCGCCCACAAGAGCGGCACCGTCGCGACGGTCCACGTCGCCGCCGGTGCCACCGTCGAGGCCCGCACCCCGCTCGTCACGCTGGCCTGAGCGGAACGCGGTGCTGAGCGGCGACCGGTTCGGGCTCGCCGTTCGCGTCGCGCTGGCGGCCGGGTTCTGCATCGACGCCTTCGTGGGGCTGCTGTGCCTGTTCGCGCAGCCGCTGCTCGAGCCGTGGCTGGGTCTGGCCGTGAAGGACCCGGCCATCACCACCATCGCGGGCGGCGAGCTGATCGTCGCCGCCGGGGTCTACGCGCTGGCGTTCCGCGATCCGGTGCGCTGGCGGCCGCTGCTCTGGCTGTGCGCGCTCGACCAGACGCTGGGCATCGTGCTGCCGGCGCTGGAGATCGCGCGCGGCAACGCGCCCGCGACGCTCCAGACGCTCGGGCCGATGCCGTTCCAGGCCGTGCTGGTCGCTCTCTACCTGGCTTACGCCGCGCGGCCGGGGCGGAAGCGCAGCGCGACGCCGTTCATGCAGTAGCGCAGGCCCGTCGGCTTGGGGCCGTCGTCGAAGACGTGCCCGAGGTGGCCTTCGCAGCGCCGGCAGTGGACCTCGGTGCGCGCCATGAGCAGCGACGTGTCGCGCTTGGTCGCGACCGCGCCCGGCAGCGGCTGCCAGAAGCTCGGCCAGCCGGTGCCGCTGTCGAACTTCGTCTTGGACGAGTAGAGCGGCAGGTCGCAGCCGGCGCAGGCGTAGGTGCCGGCCCGTTTCTCGTGGTCGAGCGGGCTGGAGAACGGCGGCTCGGTGCCCTCGTGGCGCAGCACGTCGTAGGCGGCGGGCGCGAGCAGGCGGCGCCACTCCGCGTCGGGGCGGGTCACCTCCGCCGCCGCCCCGGCACGCGCGCGGGGGACGAGGACCAAGGCCGCGATTCCGGCCAGAACGGTACTGCGGTTCATCTTGGAATGAACGTTAGCAGCACCGCTCCGGTTTGTCCGTAATCCGCCTTACTGCGGGCGCGGGACCTCGGGCAGCGTCACGATGTCGGCGGCCGTGGGCTGGAAGCGCAGCTGCGGCGTGCCGTTGTTGGGATCGAAGATGAACTTCGTGAGCGTGCGGTCGGCCGGGATGCCGAACTGCACGACGCGCACCTTCACCGACTCCTTGGGCGCCAGGCGGCCCGGCGCCTCGCGCTTGCTGCTCAGCACGTACGGGCCCGCGGTGTCGCTGTCGACCTTGCTCTGATCGTCCAGGAACTCCACGATGTTGAAGGTCGGCATGAAGATCTCGGCCGAGGTCGGGTTCTGCACCGAGAGCGTGAAGACCAGGTAGCCGGTGGTGCCGTCGCCCGCGTCGGCATCGACGGCGAGCGGTGCGCCGTCGACGTGCGCGACCCGCTCGATCTTGTCGATGCGGACGTTGGCGTCGCTGTAGCGGACGTAGACGCCGAGCTTCGCGTCCTTGACCGGAATCGCGGCGCCGGCGGGCACGGCGAGGGCCGCCACGCCGAGCATGACCAGCAGTGCGAGCGAACGTTTCATGTGCTCCCTTACGCTGTGCCCCCCAGAAAGCTCCTCTCGCTTACTTGATCGGCGGGGGCAGCGGCAGGGGATCGGGTGCGAGCGGGTTGGGGTCGAACACGTCGCCGCCGGCCAGCATGCCGTCGTCGTCGACCGAGAAGATGTACAGCAGCGTGCGCCTGGGCGTCTGCACGAGGTACTGGTAGGACGAGAGCGGCGCGCGGCGGTCGACGTTGACCAGCGTGTAGCGGCGCGGCCCGTAGGCGGCCAGCCCGCGCAGCGCGGCCTGGTAGCGCGGCAGGCGCAGCACGGCGCGCGCGGACGGGCGCAGGCGGGCCAAGTCGAGCTTGCCGCCGACCGCGTCGTCGAGCCAGGCCCGCGCCAGCGCGTCGACCTCCGGTTTCGCGTTGGGGATCGGCTTCGGGCTCGCCTGGGGCTGCGCCGCCGCGGGCGCCGCGGACGCGGCGGGCGGGGCCGGCG
>JASLGJ010000030.1 GCA_030150085.1 Candidatus Elarobacter sp.
GCGGCGGCCAAACCGCCGCCGGCGGCGGCTACGGCGGTCGCTACGGCTCCGGTACGGGCACGGCCGGTACCGCGGGCGACCGCGCGCGGCAGACGCCGGCTTGGACCGCGCTCGCCGCGCTGCTGGCGTTCCGCGCCACCGGCGGCACGCCCACGCCGAGCTGGACCTTCTCGGCCCCGGTCGGACCGGCCGCGAACGGGTCGGTTCCGCTCCTGGCCCTGACGGCGCACGCCACGACGGCCCAGAACGGCCTGGTCGAGACGGTCGTCGCCGACGGCCGCGGCGACGTGCAGCTCGCCGCCGCGGGCGAATCCCCGGCAGCCTACGGCGGCCGCGGCACCGGCGGAACGCGCCGCCGCAGCGGCCAGGGCGGCGGCTACCCCGGCGGCGGCCTCCCCGGCGGCGGTCAGGGCGGCAGCTATCCCGGTGGCGGCGGTCAGGGTGGTGGGTATCCTGGCGGCGGCCAAGGCGGCAGCTATCCCGGTGGCGGCGGTCAGGGCGGCGGGTATCCGTCGCGCCGCGGAGGTAGCCAGGGCCAGCCCTCCGCGGACGGGAGCGGCGCTGTCGCCGGGCGCGCGGTGCCGACGACGGTCGTGCTGCACGTCGAGTCGGTGTTCCGCGACGGGCGGCTGGCGAGCGCGCGCGGGACGCAGACCTCGACCGCCCATTCCGCCGGGGGAGCCGACGTCACCACGACCGCGCACTGGACGCTCGCCGCCTACTGAGGCGGATTCCGCGGCGAACGCTGCGGGCGAGTTGACGGAGTTGACTGGAACCGGCCAACTCCGAGGCGAACGCCGGTCCTCATGGATGCACCGCCCCGCGTGGGGATCATCATGGGCTCGACGTCCGACCTCGAGACGATGCGCGCCGCCGCGACGACGCTGCAGGAGCTGGGCGTGCCGTTCGAGCTGCGGGTCGTCTCCGCGCACCGCACGCCCGACCTGATGTTCAGCTACGCGAGCGAGGCGCAGGGGCGCGGGATCGAGATCATCATCGCGGGCGCGGGCGGCGCGGCGCACCTGCCCGGTATGGTCGCGACGAAGACGAACCTCCCGGTGATCGGCGTCCCGGTCGAGTCCAAGGCGCTCAAGGGCCTCGACTCGCTGCTCTCGATCGCGCAGATGCCGGCCGGCGTGCCGGTCGCGACGATGGCGATCGGGGGCGCGGCGAACGCCGCGCTGTTCGCGGCGCGCATCCTGGCGCTGCGCGACGACGGGCTCGCGCGCAAGCTCGCCGAGCGCGTCGCGCGCACCGCGGCGCAAGTCGAGGCGACCGTCCTGTGATCCGCTCGCTCGGCATCCTCGGCGGGGGGCAGCTCGGGCGGATGCTCACGCTCGAGGCCAAGCGCATGGGCTACCACGTCGTCACGCTGGAGCCGCTGCCCAACTCGCCCTGCGGGCAGGTCGCCGACGAGCAGATCGTCGCGGCCTACGACGACCTGCGGGCGATCGGCGAGCTGGGCGCGCGCAGCGACGTCGTCACCTACGAGTTCGAGAACATCCCGCTGGAGTCGGTGCTGGCGCTGGAGGGGGACCGGCGCATCGTCCACCCCGGCTCGACCGCGCTGCGCATCACCCAGGAGCGCATCCTGGAGAAGACGTTCGTGCGCGAGTGCGGCATCCCGACCGCGGACTTCGCGCCGGTCCGCTCGCGCGAGGAACTCGACGCGGCGGAGGCGAGCATCGGCTACCCCGGCGTGGTGAAGACCACCATGGGCGGCTACGACGGCAAGGGGCAGTGGGTGGTGCGCGCGCGCGCCGACGCCGAGCGCGCCTTTGCCGAGGCCAAGGGCCGGGCGCTGATCTGGGAGCGCCTGATCCCCTTCGAGCGCGAGCTCTCGATCATCGCCGCGCGCAACGCGCAGGGCGAGATCGTGGCCTTCCCGACCTCGGAGAACCAGCACGACACCGGGGTGCTCGCGACGACCATCGTGCCGGGCCGCATCGCGCCCGAGATCGCGGCGCGCGCGCGGCGCTACGCGACCACGATCGCCGAGCGGCTGGCGATCGTCGGGACGTTCTGCGTCGAGTTCTTCCAGGCCGGCGACCAGCTGCTGGTCAACGAGATCGCGCCGCGGGTCCACAACAGCGGCCACTACTCGCTCGACGCGACGCAGATCAGCCAGTACGAGATGCACGTGCGCGCGATCTGCGGGCTGCCGCTGGTCGAGCCGCGCCAGTTCCGGCCCGCGGTGATGGCCAACATCCTGGGCGCGAACGCGGGCGACACCCTGGGCGGGATCGACGAGCTGCTGCGCGAGCGCGACCTCAAGCTGCACCTCTACGGCAAGGCGCACGCCGCGCTGCGCCGCAAGATGGGCCACTTCACCGTGCTGGGCGACAGCGTCGACGAGGCGCTCGCGAAAGCCGAGCGCGGGCGCAAGCTGCTGCACTGGGTCGACGACCGCGCGGCGGCGCTGCGGTGAGCGGCGACGAGCCGCCGGCCCTGCGCAAGGCGGTTCGCCCGGATTTGCTGATCGCGCTCTGCGCGCTGCTGGTCAGCACGCTCGCGACCAGCGCCAGCTGGTGGCAGACGCACGTGGTCGCCCAGCAGCTCCAGGCGCAGGTCTGGCCGTACCTGACCGTCACCGGCACCCTGAGCAACGACGAGATCACGTACGCGATCGCCAACGACGGGTTGGGGCCGGCGGTGATCCGCAGCGTCGTGCTGAGCGTGGACGGCAAGCCGCAGCGGACGCTCGTCGACGCGCTGCACGCGCTGATCGGCCGGCTCGGTAACCGGGCGCACGGGCTCTCCCTGGCCACGCCCGGCGCGGGCTCGGTGATCCGGGTCGGCGGCTCGGTGACGATGTTCCACCTGACCAGTCCGGTGCTGGCACCGCTGCTCGCGCGGCAGACCGGCCGCGTGGCGCTGCGCGTGTGCTACTGCTCGATCATCGGTACGTGCTGGCTCAAAGAGTCGCAGCAGTCCGATCCGCGCGCGATCGCGCGCTGCCCGGACGCGAGCGCCGATCAGCTGCGCGAACCGGCGGCCGACACGGCGCCCGGCTCGCTGTGACCGCGAAGGTGCGTCCCGCGAAGCGGCCAACCTAATCGTTCGTAATCATCTCGCGCCGGCAGTGACGGCGAGGAAGAGGCTCTCATGCGATCGCGGTTCTTGCGTACCTCGTGCGTGCTCGCCGTGGCGGCGAGCGTCATGCTGGCCGGAGCTCCGGCCGGGGCGGCCGACGGCACCTGGCCCAGCGCGAGCACGTTCGCGAACGCGGGCACGGACGCCAACAACTGGGTTCTGCCCGGGCGCGACTACAGCGGCAATCGCTACCTCGCCAGCTCGCAGATCACCAAGGACAACGTCGGCACGCTCAAGAGCGTGTGGAAGTTCAAGATCCCCGACGACAGCCCGATCGAGGTCGCGCCGATCGTCTGGAACGGCACCGTCTACGTGACCTCCGCGCACGACAACGTCTACGCGCTCGACGCCAAGACCGGCGCGCAGAAGTGGGCCTTCGCCTACCACCCGCACGTCATCGCGTTCTCGGCCAACCGCGGGGTGGCGCTGCTGGGCGGGAAGGTCTACCTCGGCACGCTCGACGGGCACCTGATCGCGCTCGACGCGGCGACCGGCAAGAAAGCCTGGGACGTCGTGGGCGTGCACGACACCACGAACACCTTCTACACGATGGCACCGGTGCCGTACAAGAACCTGCTGCTGCTGGGCGCCTCCAACGGCGACTGGGGCGGGATCGGCTACATCACCGCGTTCGACGCCGCCAGCGGCAAGCGGGTGTGGGAGTGGAAGACGATTCCCGGCCCGGGCGAGCCGGGCCACACCACCTGGGCGGGCGACTCGTGGAAGCGCGGCGGAGCGGCACTCTGGTCGGGCGTCGCGATCGACCCGGCGAGCGGCACGCTCTACGCCGACCTCGGCAACCCGCAGCCCGACTTCCTGGGCACGGTGCGCAAGGGCGCGAACCTCTACACCAACTCGATGGTCGCGCTCGACATCTCCGGCGCGAAGCCGAAGCTGAAGTGGTACCACCAGTTCATCCCGCACGACACGCACGACTGGGACCCGGCCATGCCGCCCGTGCTCTTCCACGGCAAGGTCGGCGGAGCGGACCGCGCGCTGGTCGCGGCGGGCGACAAGGGCGGAAACTTCTGGGTGCTCGACGCGACCAACGGCAGCGTCGTCCACCACCTCGCCGTCAGCACCCAGAAGGGCCAGAGCACCGAGCCCAGCCGGACCGGCAACGTGGCCTGCCCCAACACCAACGGCGGGGTCGAGTTCAACGGCGGCAGCTATTCGCCCGAGACGAACGCCTTCTACGTGCCCAGCGTCGACGAGTGCGGAATCTGGAAGTCGTCCGGCCACGCGACCTATCTCGCGGGCCAGTTCTATCTGGGCGGCTCGTTCCCCAAGCTCTACGGGCCCAACACCGGCTGGATGAGCGCGGTCGACATCGGCACCGGCAAGTTCAAGTGGCGCAAGCACCTCGCGCTGCCCGGCGTGGGCGGCGCGCTCACCACCAACACCGGGGTGGTGTTCAGCGGCGAGCTCAACGGCAACTTCGACGCCTACGACGCCGACACGGGCAACGTGCTCTGGCACTACGCCACCGGCTCGACGATCGAGGCCCCGCCCGCCTCGTACGTGGCGGACGGCAAGCAGTACGTCATCGTCGGCTCGGGCCAGCCCGGCAACCAGCAAGTTCCCGAGCTCCCCAAGACGAACGCGGGGTCGATGATCACCGCGTTCGCCCTGCCGTAACGTGAGGCCGACCATGTGGCACAAGTCCCTCGTTCTCGCGCTCGCGGGTGCGTTCGCGCCGGG
>JASLGJ010000045.1 GCA_030150085.1 Candidatus Elarobacter sp.
GCGACGCCGGGCCGGGCCCGGATCTTGGCCTCGGCCTGCGCCACCGCGGCGACCAGGCGCGGGTCGTCGAACCGCCCCGGGATGCCCATGCTGGCGGAGAGGTCGCCGCGCGCGATCGTCACCACGTCGAGCCCCTCGACGGCGAGGATGTCGTCGAGCGCGGCGACGCCGGCCAGCGACTCGATCAGCGCCACCACCAGCAGCTCGTCGTTCGCCGCGGCGACGTAGTCGAGCGGCGCCAGGCCCCAGCGCAGGGCGGCGTAACCGGGGCCGTAGCCGCGCGCGCCGCGCGGTGTGTAGCGGCTCACTTCCGCGCACGCGCGAGCCTCCGCTACGCTGGCGATCTGCGGAAACACGATGCCGAAGGCGCCGCTGTCGAGCGCCGGTTTGACCAAGTCGGAGCGCGGGCCGGGAACGCGCACCAGGGGTGCGGTCGCCGTGCCGTTCGTGGCGGCGATCAGGGCGGCCGCGCGCTCGATCCCCAGCGGCGCGTGCTCCAGATCGATCAGCACGAAGTCGCTGCCGCTCGCGGCGAGCGACTGCACCGAGCCCAGCGCGGGCAGCATGACCAGATAGCCGAGCGCCGCGCGCCCTTCCGCGAGCGCCGCCTTGAGCGGGTTCTTCATCGCTCGACGGGATTCGCAGGGCGCCCGAGCGGGCCTCCAGCGCGCGCGGCGGGAACAGACGTCGTCACCAACCATCTCTGGGGTGAGGAGATCCATGAGCGCTGATCACGACAAGAGTGCCGCCGAGGTTCGCGCTGGGCTGAACCACCCAGTCGTCGACGCGGACGGGCACTGGCTCGAGTACGGCCCGTTCGTCGACGAGGAGATGCGGCGCATCGGCGGCGACAAGGCCGCGCAAGGCTTCCAGTACGTGCGCACGGTGATCCAGGAGCGGCTCGACATGTCGATCGAGCAGCGGCGCGAGCACGGCATCGCGCAGCAGGGCTTCTGGGTCTACCCGGTGCGCAACTCGCTCGACCGCGCGACGTCGCTGATGCCGCGCCTGCTCTACGAGCGCCTCGACGAGCTGGGCGTCGACTTCGCGCTGATCTACCCCTCGATCGGCTTGGGCCTGCACCGCATTCCCGATCCCGAGGTGCGGCGCGCGAGCTGCCGCGCGTTCAACACGTTCACCGCGCACTACTTCGCCGACTACGCCGACCGCCTGACGCCGGCCGCGGTGATCCCGATGGTCACCCCCGACGAAGCGGTGGCCGAGCTGGAGTACGTCACCGGCACGCTCGGGCTCAAGGTGGTCAAGCTGGGCAGCCTGATCCCGCGCCCGGTTGCGAGCCCGCTGGACAACGCGGTGCGCTACGACGTGCTGGGGCTGGACAGCGACCACGACTACGACCCGGTCTGGGCGGCCTGCGAGCGGCTGCGCCTCTCGCCCACGTTCCACCGCGGCTCGCGCGGGTTCGCGCTGCGCATGTCGCCCTCGAACTTCGTCTACAACCACGTCGGGCACTTCTCGGCCGCCAACGAGGCGCTGTGCAAGGCGCTCTTCCTGGGCGGCGTGACGCGCCGCTTCCCCAAGCTGAAGTTCGGCTTCCTGGAAGGCGGGGCGGGCTGGGCCTGCCAGCTCCTGGCCGACCTGATCGAGCACTGGGAGAAGCGCAGCGCGCGCGGCCTGGCGGACATGGACCCGCGCGCGATCGACCTCGACGCGATCATGGCGCTGGCCGACGAGTACGGGAGCGAGAACCTGATCGCGGCGCTGCGCCGCACGGGCGGGATCTTCGACGGCGAAGGCTCGGGCGCGACCGGCAAGATCCCCGAGCTGGACGACTTCGCGCGCTGCGCGATCCGCGACGAGCACGACTTCCTCGAGCTGTTCGTCAAGCCGTTCTACTTCGGCTGCGAGGCCGACGACCGGATCGCGGCCTGGGCCTACGACCGCAAGCACAACCCGCTCCACGCCCGGCTGAACACGCTCTTCGGCTCGGACTTCGGGCACTTCGACGTGACCGACATGCGCCACGTGCTGCCCGAGGTCTACGAGCTGGTCGAGCACGAGCTGATCGGCGCCGACGACTTCCGCGACTTCGTCTTCACCAACCCGGTGCGCTTCCACGGCGAGGCCAACCCGGACTTCTTCCGCGGCACGAAGGTCGAGCGCGAAGCCGCGGCCCTGCTCGCGCCGGCCGAACCGGCGAGCGTCGGGTGAGCGCGGTGAGCGACGTGCAGACCGCGCGCGCGGCGCGCACCTACGACGCGCAGACGTTCGCCTTCGGGGCCGAGCCGGTGGCGGGGCGCATGACCTACGCCCAGGCCGCCGAGCGGGTGCGCGACGGCCAAGCCGCCGCGATCCTGCTCGACATGGCCCAGCCCGCCGAGCTGGACGCGTGGTGGGACGAGAACGACTTCCCCGAGCTGATCCGGCACAAGAACTTCGGCAGCGTGGCGACCTCGGGGGTGGCGATCGGGCCGCTGCAGCGCCTGCAGGGCGACGCGCTGGTGATGGCGCTGATCGACTACTTCGCCTACGCCGCCCAGGCCAACGTGCGTCTGGCGCGGACCGCGTTCGTCAAACTGCTGGCCGAGGAGCTGGGCGCCACGCCGCTGCGCATCGGCAACTACGCCGAGTACCCGCTGGCCTCGCGGCGCGAGTGCACGTTCAACCCCAGCGACCGCTTCAGCATCGGGCCGCACTGCGACTCGGTCCACTTCTCGCGCGACCCGGCGCTCTGGCCGATCAAGGAAGAGTACGCGCAAGTCTCGACCGTGATGACGATCGACGAGGCGGAGAACGGGGCCGGCATCGTGCTGTGGGACGTGCGGCCCGGCTCGCGGCGCGAGCTGGACGAGCTGCAGGCCGAGTACGGCGAGCGCGGAACCATCGCCCGGCTCGCGGAAGGGCGGCTGCTCAAGGTGCCCGCCAGAGCGGGCCAGATGACCGTCCTGAGCACCCGCCTGATGCACGCGGTCGAGAACTGCACCAGCGCCCGGCGCACGATCGGCGCGTTTCTCGTCTGGCGCGACGGCGGCTGGCGGATGTTCCACTGATGAGGGTTTTCTAGCGCATGACCGACCACGCCACATCGCCCGACGTCGAAGCGGAGTGCCTGCGCATCTACCAGCGCATCCTCGACGTCCCCGAGCTGCAGCCGAGCGACGAGTTCGAGCGCGCCGGGGGCGACTCGATGAAGGCCGTGCTGATCGCGACCGAGCTGGAGAACGCGTTCGGCGTCGAGCTGCCGATGGCGACCTTCTACGAGCACAAGAACGTCGCGGAGATCGCGAACTGGCTGCGCGGTGCTCGCTGAGACCCACGAGCGGTACTGGGTCCGCGCGCGGCGCGCGGCCGGTGCCGCGCCCGCCGCGCTGCGGCTCTTCTGCTTCCCCCACGCCGGCGCCGGCGGCGCG
>JASLGJ010000055.1 GCA_030150085.1 Candidatus Elarobacter sp.
CGCGCACGCCGACGCGAGCGCGGTCTGGGCCGACGAGCAGCGCGCGGCCGGCCTGGACGCGCGCTCCCCGGCCTGGGCCTTCTTGCGCGGGCTCCCGCTCGCCGGCTGCGTGGCGCTCGGCATCGGCATCGTGCTCGACCGGCGCCGCACGTAGGCGGCTCGGCCGCAGGCCGAACCCGACGGATTCGGCGCAGCCGAATCCACTAGATGTCGACGTTCATCACGTCGTCGAAGGGCGAGACCTCGTTGGGGTGCCAGCCGCGCAGGTCCTTGTTGGAGCCGTGGATGTCGTCGCGGATGTAGAGCACGAAGTACGGCACCAGCTCGTCGATGCGCGCGTCGAGCTGCGCGATGACCTGCTTGCGGTCGGGCTCGTCGTAGGCCGCCTTCTCCTTGGTCAGCAGGGCCTGGATGCGGGGGTCGCACAGGCGGGTGACGTTCTGGCCCTTGGGCGGGATGCCGTCGCAGTTGTTCTGCGGGGTGTAGTCCGCGTCGGGCGTCATGCCCCAGGCGAACGCGGTGACGTCCCACTTGCCCGAGTACATCGGCCCGCCTTGCTCGACCGGCGCGAAGAACAGCGCCGACTGGTAGCGCTGGACGGTGAACTGCGCGCCGACCTGCTGCCAGTTCTGGCGCACCAGCTCGATCTGCTGGTCCTGGTCGGGCGCGCCGATGTAGGTCGCCCAGGTGAACGAGAGCTTCACCCCGTTCTTGGCCCGGATGCCGTCCGGCCCGCGCTTCCAGCCGGCCGCGTCGAGGATCTGGTTGGCCTTGGCCGGGTCGTACGGCAGCAGGGGCCGGTCGGTGTGCATCGGCGAGGCCGGGGTGAGCTGCGACTGCGAGAGGATGCCCGTGCCGTGGTTGACCTTCTGCACGATCGTCGGGCGGTCGGTGGCGTACTCCAGCGCGCGCCGCACCGCGGGGTCGCGGAAGACCGGGCGCGCGGTGTTGAAGTCCAGGTGCGAGTAGTAGAAGCCCGGGGTGCGGAACACGTTCGCGGTCGGGATCGCCTTGATGCGGTCGTAGTAGCCCGCGCCGGCGTACGGCCAAAGGTCGACCTCGCCGGTGCGCAGCTGCGTGGCCAGCGTGTTCCGATCGGGAATGATCCGGTAGACGATCCGCTCGAGCTTCGCCTTGCCCCGCCAGTAGTAGGGGTTGCGCTCCAGCTCGATCCGGTCGCCGCGCACCCAGCGCACGTAGCGGAAGGGCCCGATCCCGACCGGCTTGCTGTTGTAGTCCGCGTTGTTGATGTTCGGGAGCTTGGCCAGCAGGTGCTTGGGCAGGATGCACGGGTTCGCCCCGGCCGAGCCGAAGAACGAGGGCAGGAAGCCCGAGTACGGCGTCTTGAGGTGGTAGACCACGGTGTACTTGTCGGGCTCGTCGATCTTGGCGATCTGGTCCCAGCCGTCGCGCCCGATCTCGTTGTTGGCCGGGTTGTTGACCGCGTTGGTCGACCAGACCACGTCGTCGCCGTCGAACGGCGCGCCGTCCGACCACTTCACCCCGCGGCGCAGGTGCCAGGTGATGCGCAGGCCGTCCTTGCTGATCAGGCCGTTGGCCTGGCTGGGCACCTGCGTCGCCAGCTCCGGCACCGGCCGGTTGTGCTCGTCGTAGCGCACCAGGTACGCCATCGTCAGCTCCGAGAGGTTGCCCAGCGACGTCGCGGTCGCGAGGTGCGGGTTGAGCGAGCTCAGGTCCTGGATGTCGCCGATGCGCAGCACGTGCGGCACGGTGAAGGCGTTCCGGCGCACCGGTTCGCCGGCGGCGGACGGCCCGCCGGCGGGCGCGGAGCCGCCGTTGGAGCCGGGGGCGCAGCCGGCCAGCGCGAGCGCGGCCAGGGCGAGGGCGAGCGGTCCGTTCGGGGCGCGCACCTCAGATGTCGACGTCCATGAAATCGTCGAACCTCGTGAGCTGGTTGGGGCGGAAGTTCCGCAGGTCGGAGTTGTAGGCGTAGACGTCCTCGTTGACCCACAGCACCACGATGGGAGCGTCCTTGGCGATCTCGCTCTGCACGGCGTTCGCGTACGGCTGGCGCTTGCGCTCGTCGTACTCGTGGCGGAAGGCGTCCATCGCGGCCGTCGCGCGGCGGTTGCACCAGCGCGGGTCGTTCTGGCCGTTGGGCGGGATCGCTTTGCACGAGTACAGGATCGCGAGGTCGCCGATGGGGTCGCCGCCCCACAGGAAGACGACCATGTCCCACTTCCCGTTCAGGATGATGCCGCCGCTCGCCAGCGGCGCGAACAGCAGCGGCGAGGGATAGCGCCGCACCTCGATGGCGGCCCCGATCTGCTTCCAGTTCGCCCGCATCATTTCGATCTGCTGGTCGGCGTCGGGCGTCCCGGTCGAGGTGGCGAACACGAAGCTCAGCGCTTTGCCGTTCTTGCCGCGCACGCCGTTGGTCCCCATCGTCCAGCCGGCCGCGTCGAGCAGCGCGTTCGCGCGCGCGGGGTCGTACGGATCGGTGGGGACGTCCTTGTCGAAGGCCGGGTGGGCCGGCGAGATCGGATCGTCCTGGACGATGCCCAAGCCGTGGCGGATCTTGGCGTTGATCGTCTTGCGGTCCAGCGCCAGGCGCAGCGCGCGCCGCACCCGGACGTCGTCGAGCGGCGGGTGCTGGTTCTGGAAATCGACGTGGCTGAACTGGTAGCTCGGCTGGCGCAGCACGGCGATGCCCGGGATCGCTTTGACCCGGTCGTAGTAGGCCGCCGCGACGGGGAGCCAGAGGTCGATCTCGTGCGTCCGGAGCTGGGTCAAGACGGTGTTGCGGTCGGGGACGATCTTGAACACCACCCGCGCGAGCTTGGGCTTGCCGCGGAAGTAGTAGGGGTTGGCTTCCATCTCGACCGCGTCGGCGCGCTTCCACTTGGTGTAGCGGAACGGGCCGATGCCGACCGGCAGCGCGTTGTACGGCGCGTTGTTGATGTTCGGCAGGCCCGCCAGCAGGTGCTTGGGCAGCACGCACGGGTTCGCGCCGGCGGAGCCGAAGAAGTTCGCCGCGTAGTTGGCGTACGGCTCCTTGAGATGGTAGACGACGGTGTACTTGTCGGGCTCGTCGATCTTGGTGATCAGGTCCCAGCCTTCGCGGCTGACCTCGTTGTTGGCCGGGTTCAGCACGACCTTGGTCGAGAACACCACGTCGTCGGCGTCGAACGGCGCGCCGTCGGACCACTTCACCCCGCGCCGCAGGTGCCAGGTGATCGTCCGGCCGTCCTTGCTGATGCCGCCGTTCCGCTGCGTCGGCACGGCGGTCGCCAGCTCGGGCACCGGCCGGTTTTGGCGGTCGAACTTGGTCAGCCACGCCATCGTGAGCGACGCCATGTAGAACAGCGTCCCCTGCTGGTTGAGGTGGGGGTTGAGCCCGACCACGTCCTCGGCGGTCGCGTAGCGCAGCACGTGCGGCACCGTGTAGGAGTGCCGCCCGCCGCCCGCACCCGCGCCGGGCGGCGCGGAGGCGGGCGGGCCGCTGGGGGTGCAGCCGGCCAGCAACAGCGCGGCGAGGGCGAGCGCGAGCGGCTTGGTCAGGGTGGCCCTCCTGGGATCAGATGTCGACGTTCATGACGTCGTCGAACGGCGAGAGCTGGTTGGGGTGGAAGCCCTTGAGGTCGGAGTTGTAGGCGAAGATGTCGTCGACGATGTCGAGCACGATGATCGGCACGTCGCGAGCGATCCCGGACTGGACGATGTCGGCGTACTTCTGGCGCTTGTTCTCGTCGTACTCCAGCTTGAACTTCTCCATCGCGTCGTCGACCGCTTTGTCGCAGTAGCGCGGGTCGTTCTGGCCGTTGGGCGGGATGTTCTTGCACTCGTAGATCGCCGACATGTCGCCGATCGGGTCGCCGCCCCAGTTGAACGTGATGACGTCCCACTTGCCGCCGTAGACGACCCCGCCGTCGTTATAGGGGGCGAACATCAGCGGCGAGGGGTAGCGCTTGACGCTCAGCCCGACCCCGACCGCCTTCCAGTGCGCGCGGATCAGCTCGATCATCGAATCGGTGTCGGGCGTGCCGGTCGAGGTCGCGAAGACCAGGTTGAGCGCGTGCCCGTTCTTGGTCCGGATGCCGTCCGGGCCGGGCTTCCAGCCGGCCTGGTCGAGCAGTTTGGCGGCCTGCGCGGGATCGTACGGATCGGTCGGGACGTTC
Source organism: Candidatus Elarobacter sp. (assembly GCA_030150085.1). Lineage (GTDB taxonomy): Bacteria > Vulcanimicrobiota > Vulcanimicrobiia > Vulcanimicrobiales > Vulcanimicrobiaceae > Vulcanimicrobium. The sequence continues at coordinate 4,140 of JASLGJ010000055.1, forward strand.
TTGTCGAAGGCCGGGTTGACCGGCGAGACCGGGTTGTCCTGAACCGTCCCCAAGCCGTGGCGGATCTTCATCTTGATCTCGTTGCGGTCGGTCGCCAGGCGCAGCGCGCGGCGCACCCGCTGGTCGTCCAGGCCGGGGTGGGTGTTCTGAAAGTCGAGGTGGCCGAAGTAGTAGCCCGGCTGCTTGTAGACCGCGATCCCCGGAATCGCCCGCACGCGGTCGTAGTAGGCCGGCGAGACCGGCGTCCAGAGGTCGATCTCGTGCGTCTCGAGCTGGGTCGTGACCGTGTTGCGGTCGGGCACGATCTTGAACACGATCCGCTGCAGCTTGGGCTGGCCGCGAAAGTACAGCGGGTCGGCCACCATCTCGACCGAGTCGCTGCGCTTCCAGCTCTTGTACTTGAACGGCCCGATCCCGACCGGCAGCGCGTTGTAGGGCGCGTTGTTGATGTTGGGCAGGTTCGCCAGCAGGTGCTTGGGCAGGATGCACGGGTTGGCGCCGCCGGTGCTGAAGTAGGTCGGCACGAACGACGCGTACGGCTTCTTGAGGTGGTACACCACCGTGTACTTGTCCGGCTCGTCGATCTTGGTGATGAGGTCCCAGCCGTCGCGCCCGACCTCGTTGTTGGCCGGGTTGAGCACGACCTTGGTCGAGAACACCACGTCGTCGGCCGTGAACGGCTGGCCGTCCGACCACTTCACGCCCCGGCGCAGGTGGTAGGTGATGGTCAGGCCGTCCTTGCTGATCCCGCCGTTCTGGCGCGAGGGGACCGCGGTCGAGAGCTCGGGGACGGGCCGGTTGTGGACGTCGTACTTGGTCAGCCAGGCCATCGTCATCTGGGCCATGTAGCTGAGCACGGTCTGCTGCGTGAGGTGCGGGTTGAGCCCGACGATGTCCTCGGCGGTCGCGTAGCGCAGCACGTGCGGGATCGTGTAGGGATGCCGCCCGCCGCTGCCGGCCGCGGTCCCGCCGCCCGCCTCCGACGAGGACGGCGGACCGGCCTTGGTGCAGCCGGCCAGCAGCAGCGCGGCGAGGACGAGCGCGATCGATCTCTTCAGGGTCGGTGCTCCTCAGATGTCGGCGTCGACGAGGTCGTCGAACGGGGTGACCTGGTTGGGCCGGAAGCCGTGCAGGTCTTGGTTGTAGGCGTACACGTCCTCGCGCGCGTCGGTCACCACGGTCGGGACGTCCTCGGCCAGGCGGCGCTGGATCGCGGTCTCCGCGGCGCGCTGCCCGGCGTAGTCGTAGGTCGCGATGAAGCGCGCCAGGGCCTGGTCGACCTCGCGGCTGCAGTAGCGCGGCACGTTCTGCCCCTTGGGCGGGACGCGGTCGCAGCCGAACAGGTTGGTCAGGTCGCCGTTGGGCGAGGTGATCCAGGCGTAGAACGCCACGTCGTACTTGCCGGCGTACAGGATGCCGCCGTTCGCGAAGGGGGCGAAGTAGAGCGGCGAGGGATAGTGCTTGACCTCGAAGCGGGCCCCGATCTGGCTCCAGGTCGAGCGGATCAGCTCGACGATCGCGTCGGTGTCCGGGTTGCCGGTGCCCAGCGCGACGGTGAACTCCAGGCGCTGCCCGGCCTTGGCCCGGACGCCGTCCGAGCCGCGCTTCCAGCCCGCGCCGTCGAGGGTGCGGTTCGCCGCCGCGACGTCGAACGGCACGCGCGGGTAGTCGATGTGGAAGGGATGGCCCGGCGCGAACGGCGTCTCTTGCAGGACGCCCACCCCGTGGCGGATCTTGCTCAGGATCGTGGGCCGGTCGATCGCCTGGCGCAGCGCGCGCCGCACCGCCGGGTCGCGCAGCGCACCGTGCTGCAGGTTGAAGTCGATGTGGTTGTAGCCGTACGACGGCTGGCGGGTGATCGCGATGCCCGCCAGCGCGCGCACGCGCTCGAAGTACGCGCCCGGCACCGGCAGCCACATGTCGATCTCGTGCGTGGTGAGCTGGGTCAGGGTGGTGTTGCGGTCGGGGATGATCTTGAAGATCACCCGCTCCAGCTTGGGCTTGCGCCCGAAGTAGAGCGGGTTGGGCACCAGCTCGACCGAGTCGCCGCGCTTCCACGAGGCGTACTTGAAGGGTCCGATCCCGACCGGGAGCGCGTTGTAGGGCGCTTCGTTGATGGTCGGCAGCTTGTCGAGCAGGTGCTTGGGCAGCAGGCACGGGTTGGCCCCGCCCGAGCTGAAGAAGTTGACGTAGAACCCGCTGTAGGGCCGCTGCAGGCGGAACACCACGGTGTAGGGATCGGGCGTGTCGACCCGCGCGATCTGGTCGAAGCCCTGGTGCGTGCCCTCGTTGTTGGCCGGGTTGCGCACCACGTCGGTCGAGAAGCGCACGTCGGCCGAGGTGAACGGCGCGCCGTCGGACCACTTGGCGTCCCGCCGCAGGTGGTAGGTGATGGTCTTGCCGTCGGCCGAGACGCCGCCGTTGGCGCGCGAGGGCACCGCGGTGGCGAGCTCGGGCACGGGCCGGTTGTCGTGGTCGTACTTGAGCAGCCAGGCCATGGTGAGCGAGCTCATGTACGACACGGTGAGCTGCTGCACGAGGTGCGGGTTGAGCCCGACCACGTCCTCGCCGGTGGCGTAGCGCAGCACGTGCGGCACGGTCCAGGCCTGGCGCGCGCCCTGCGCGCGCGAGGCCGCCGGCCCGGTGCACAGCGCGAGCGCCAGAGCGGCGGCGGCGAAGCGGCGCATCAGAAGTGGTACCGCCAGACGTTCCAGAAGGGCGTCGTGATGACCGGCGTGGGGCTGAAGTTCGCCAGCCGCGCGTCGTACACTTCGAGGTCCTTGCGGAAGTAGAGGATGATCGAGGGGACGTCCTTGGCGAACTCGCGCTGCGCGATCTGGTAGTCGGCGATGCGGCGCTTCTCGTCGACGGTCTGGTTCGCGTCGTCCATCGCCCGCGTCGCGGCGGGGTTGTTCCAGAACAGCGAGTTCTGGCCGTGCGGGGCGAAGTTGTGGCCCGAGTAGAGCGCGTTGTTGTCGATGTCCGCCGCGCCGACCCAGGCGAAGGTCGCGACGTCATACTTGCCGCCCTGCAGCACGCCGTTGGCGGTGTTGTCGAAGAACAGCGGGGTGGGGTAGTTCTTCACCTCGGCCGCCGCGCCGATCGTGCGCCAGTACGTCTGGAGCTGCTCCTGAAGCGCCTTGCCGGCGATCGACTCGGTCTGGGTCGAAAGCTGGAAGGCCAGGCGCTGACCGTTCTTCACCCGCACCCCGTCGGGCCCGGGCTTCCAGCCCGCCTCGTCGAGCAGCGCCTTGGCCTTGGCCGGGTCGTACGGGTAGCGCATGATGTCGTGCGCCTGCGCATTGGGGTAGAGGGTGGGGTCGAGGAAGGTGTCGCTCAGCTCGCCCAGGCCGTGGCGCAGCTTGGCCAGCAGCGAGGGCCGGTCGATGGCGTAGGCCAGCGCGCGCCGCACCCGCACGTCGCCGAAGATCGGCTTGCGCAAGTTGAAGTCGATGTGGTCGAAGGTGTAGATCACGGGCGTGATCGTGCGCGAGCCGGGGATGGACTTGACGCGGTCGTACGAGGCCGCGGCGAGGT
>JASLGJ010000095.1 GCA_030150085.1 Candidatus Elarobacter sp.
GCGCGTCGACCTGGCCCAGCAGCGGGGCGGTGATCCCGAACGGCGGCAGCCAGGTGCTCAGGTCGATCCCGCGCGCGTCGGCCGCGAGCCGGTAGCTGCCCTGGCGAAAGGCCGTCGCCAGGTCCCCGGCGGCCGGCACGACCGTCCCGCTCGCGCGCAGGCTGCCGTGCGCGCTGCGCACGGCGAGCGCCGCGGCGACCGTGCCGCCGCGCTGCGACCAGTTCGCGGCGGTGCTGCCGAAGGGGAAGCGCCGCAGGCGCAGGCCGCTCACGTCGATCCGCCCGGTGGTGCGGGTCCGGCTGCCGTCGTTGGCCAGCGCGAAGGCCACCCGGCCCTGGCCGTCGAGCGTCTCGGCCGCGTCGAAGTAGTCGTTGAAGTCGGCCAGGTTGGCCCGCTCGGCCCGCACGTCGACCGCGAAGGCCCGCCCGGCGACCGAAGCGTCGACCCGGGCCTGGGTCGAGCCGACCGTGACCGTCCCGTCGCGCGCGGCCAGCGCCCCCGGCGCGGCCGCGAGGCGGGCCCGGGCGGCGCGGAAGGCCAGCCCGTTGTACGAGCCCTCGGGCGCGCGCACGTCGCCCGCCACGCGCGGGCGGGTGCCGGTGCCGCGCACCCGCACCGCGGCCGAGAAGCTGCCCTCCAAGGCGTGCAGCGGCAGGTTCAGCACCCGCCGCACCTCGCCCACGTCGCCCAGCGGGACGCTGGCGTCGAGGTCGTAGGCCATGGCTCGGGTCCCGACCGCCGCCACCTCGCCCGCGAACGAGCCGTAGGTCGCGCCCAGCGCGGCCTCCCCGTCGCGCACCCGGGCCGTGCCGTCCCCGAAGAGCAGGTCGGCGTCGCCGCTGATGGGGTAGCCCCGCACCAGCCCGCCGCTGAGCGCCACCCCGCCGTCGAAGCGGGGCTGCTTGCCGCGCAGGTCGGCCAGCCCGAACAGGGCCAGCGCGCCGGCTTGGAGCGGCAGCCCGGCCCCGCGCAGCGCGCGCACCGGCAGGCTCGGGGCCGAGACCAGGAACGGCCCGCCGGCGTCCTGGGCCACCACCCGCCCGCCGCCCAGCGAGCCGTCCGCCGCCACCACGCGCAGGGTCTTGCCCTCGATCGCGATCGTCCCGGCCACCCCGTCCACCGCCACCCCGCGCACCCGCGCCCCGTTCAGCGCGGCGCCCTCGCTCTGGACCACGATCCGCTTGCGGTCCAAGGCGACCCGCACCGGCCCGTGCACGCCGCCGCCGGCCTGCTGGTCGCCGGTGAAGGGGCGCAGCGCCTCGAGCGTGCCGTCGTAGGTGCCCTGGAGGGCGAACAGGTCGCCCGCGTAGGCCCCGTCGCCGCGGAAGCGCCCCAGCGGGCCGTCCAGCGCGATGTCCGAGAGCCGCACGTCGTCGAAGGTCCCGCCCAGCCGCACGCTGCCGCTCCCCAGGGCGTAGCTCTGGTAGCGCAGGTCGCGCCCGCTCAGCCGCCCGGCGATCCCGAAGCGGTCCGGCGTGCCGCCCGCGGCCAGGTCGCCGTCGAGCACGCCCGAGACCGGCGGCAGGCCGGGCACGGCGGTCCCGGGCAGGCTCGCCGCGCGCCGCACGTCGGCCAGGCGGAAGCCGCGCAGGTGGACCCAGCCGGCGCTCTGCGAGACCGGCCGCTCCAGCTCGAACCCGCCCGCCAGCGACGAGCCGTCGGCCCGCCCGAAGTCGAACGGCCCGAAGGCCCCGACCCCGCGCTCGTTCACGGCGAACGTGCCCGACCCGCTGGTCGGGCCGTCGGCCAGGAGCGTCCCGCGGGCGGTGAACTGCTTGGCCCCGGGCGGCTCGGACAGCAGCGCGGTCAGGTCGAGCGCCGAGTCGGGGGCGAGCGCGGCGGTGTAGGGCAGCGCCGCGCCCGGCCCGCGCGCGTTCACCGCCAGGTTGACGTCCCGGCTGTTGCCGGGGTCGAACAGCACCCGCCCGCCGAGCGCCACGTCGAGCGCGCCGTAGCGGGCCCGCACGCCCTGCACGAACACGTCGCCCTGGTACACGTCGGCCACCCCGTCCAGCGCGGCGATCGGAAAGCGGTCGTAGGCCAGGCCCTGGCCGGCGAAGGCATTGCGGATCAGCGGGTCGACCAGCTTCGCGCTGAGCAGCGTCTCGACGTGGACCGGCCCGCGCAGCGGCAGCTTGGCCGAGAACCCGAACAGACCGCGCAGCTCGGCCAGGTCGCCGTCGCCGTGCAGGCCCAGCCAAAACGCCGGGCCGTCGAACAGCCCGTAGAGCGCGCCCCGGCCGGCCAGCGGCAAGCTGCCCATCGTGCCGCTCAGGCCGGTCGTGGCCAGGGCGTCGTCGGTGATCGTCAGCCGCCCGCCCAGGCCGCGCACCGGGCGCTGCAGGGCCGCGATCGCGAGCCGCCCGCCGCGCAGGGTCAGGCCCCCGCCCAGCCGGTAGGTGAAGGCTTCGCCGGGCTTGCCGATCCCGTAGGCCAGCACCGCCACGTCGTCGATCACCCCGTCGTCGAAGCGCACCGCCTTGGAGTGGATCAGGAAGCCCAGCGCGCCGCGCAGGGGCAGCTCGCGCGCCCGCAGGACGTTGAGCGCCAGCCCGCGCTGGGTGTCGATCGCCGAGCGGAGCGCGAGCGGAAAGCGCTCGACCGGGGCGGTCTGGCTGCGCCGGCCCAGCAGCACCCCGTCGGCCTTGAGGGTGGTGCGGGCGTCGGACTTGACCGAGGCGTCGAGCGACACGTTCTCGACCTGCTGGTAGGCCAGGTCGGGCTGCAGCGGGGCCTTGTCGACCAGCCGCACCGCCCCGTTGCGGATGCGCACGGTGAAGTAGTACGGCTCGGCGGCCTTGCGGGTCGGGGCCGGGGCGGTCCCGGGCGTGCCGCCGGCGCGGTTGAAGGTCAGCGTGCCGTCGGCGTGGCGGGTGACGGTCAGCACCGGCGCCTGCATGGCCAGCGCGGCGAAGCCGAAGCGGTGCGCCCCGCCGGGGAAGATGTCGCGCAGCGCGTAGTCGACGTCGACCCGCTGCGCGTCGAGCACCGGGTCGCCGTTCTTGGCCACGTGGACGTCGAACAGGACCGCGTGCGAGGTCCCGATCTGCGAAGAGCCGATCCGCACGTCGTAGCCGGTCGCGGCCGACAGGCCGGCCGAGAGCAGGCCGGTGAGGATCGGGTTGCGGGCCAGGAAGAGCACGGCGAGGAGCACCACAACGGTGGCCCCGATCAGCCCCGTTCGTCGCGACGCTCGCAGCCGCTTCACCGTCCCAGTCGTCCCCCTAGGCACAGCCGGGCAAACGTTAGGCGAAGCGGCTGGAGTTCACCCGAGGCTAGAGATCGAGGTTGCGGACCGTCCGCGCGAACTCTTGGATGTAGGCCTTGCGGGGCTCGACCTTCTCGCCCATCAGCTTGGTGAACATCTTCTCGGCGTCGCTCAGCTCGCCGTCCTGGGCATCCTGCAGCGTGACCTGCTTGAGCCGCCGGCTGGCCGGGTCCATGGTGGTCACCGCGAGCTGCTCGGCGTCCATCTCGCCCAAGCCCTTGAACTGCTGGATGGTGAACTCTTTGGGGTCGTCGCCGTCGAAGATCGCGTTGAGCTCGGCGTCGTTGAAGGCCCACCACTGCTTCTTGCCCTTGCGCACGCCGTAGAGCGGGGGCTGGGCGATGTAGACGTAGCCCTGCTCGATCAGCGGCCGCATCTGGCGGAAGAAGAAGGTCAGCAGCAGGGTCCGGATGTGGGCCCCGTCGACGTCGGCGTCGGTCATGATGATGATCTTGTGGTAGCGCAGCTTCTCGGGGTTGAACTCCTCGCCGAAGCCCGTTCCCAGCGCGGTGATCATCGTGCGGATCTCTTCGTTGCCCAGCATCTTGTCCAGGCGCGCCTTCTCGACGTTGAGGATCTTGCCGCGCAGCGGGAGGATGGCCTGGGTGTTGGGATCGCGCCCGCCCTTGGCGGTGCCGCCGGCCGAGTCGCCCTCGACCAGGAAGACTTCCGAGAGCGCGGGGTCCTGGGTCTTGCAGTCGACCAGCTTGCCGGGCAGCCCGCTGCCCTCGAGCACGTTCTTGCGCCGGGTCAGGTCGCGCGCTTTCTTGGCCGCCTCGCGGGCGCGCTGGGCCTGCATGCACTTCTCGACGATGGCGCGCGCGATCTTGGGGTTCTCCTCGAGGAAGAACTCCAGCCGCTCGGTGACGAGCGCGTTGACGATCGGGCGGATCTTGGCGTTGCCCAGCTTGGTCTTGGTCTGGCCCTCGAACTGCGGCTCTTGCAGCTTGACCGAGACGATCGCGGTGAGGCCTTCCATGCAGTCGTCGGTCGAGAGGTTGGGGTCGGCGTCCTTGAGCTGGCCGCGCTTGCGGGCGTACTCGTTGACCTTGCCGGAGACCGCGGTGCGGAAGCCGGTCAGGTGCATCCCGCCCTCGATCGTGTTGATGTTGTTGGCGTAGGCGTAGACGACTTCGTTGTAGCCGTCGGTCCACTGCAGCGCGCACTCGACGACCACGTCCTCGCGCTCGCCGTTGGTCGAGATGACCGGGGTCAGCCCTTCCTTGTTCTCGTTGAGCCACTCGACGAACGAGACGATCCCGCCTTCGTAGGCGTAGGTGCGCTCCTTGGGGCCTTCCTCGGGCCGCTCGTCGCGCAGCGTGATCGAGAGCCCGCGGTTGAGGAAGGCCAGCTCGCGCAGGCGGTTCTCGAGCGTCTTCCACGAGAAGTCGAGCGTCTCGAAGACGGTCGCGTCGGGCTTGAACCACTGCCGGGTGCCCGAGCCCTCGGCCCGGCCCAGGCGCTTGAGCTTGCTGGCGGTCAGGCCGCGCTCGAAGGTGATCTCGTACTGCCAGCCGTCGCGCTTGACGCGCGTCGTCATCTTCTCCGAGAGCGCGTTGACGACCGAGATGCCGACCCCGTGCAGGCCGCCCGAGACCTTGTAGCCGCCCTTGCCGAACTTGCCGCCGGCGTGCAGGATCGTCATCACGACCTCGACCGCGGGCAGCCCCTCGTCGGCGTGGATGTCGACCGGGATGCCGCGCCCGTCGTCCTCGACCGAGACCGAGCCGTCCTTGTAGACGACGACCGCGATGTTCTTGGCGTAGCCCGCCAGCGCTTCGTCGACCGCGTTGTCGACGGCTTCGTAGACGAGCTGGTGGAGGCCGCGATCGGACGTGTTGCCGATGTACATGCCCGGGCGCTTGCGAACCGCCTCGAGGCCTTTGAGAACCTCGATCTGCTCGCCGGTATAATCTTGCATTCTTGGAACTAGTGTTCGACAAAAGGGACTAATTTACCTTAATCCACGGTAATCGGGCGCTCGGCGCGGGTCAGTCGGCGCTCTCGATCGCCCGCACGAAGTCGAAGAGTTCGCCCAGCGCGTTCTTGCGCAGCGGCGAGTCCAGTTCCAGGCGGTTGGGGTCGATCCGGGTCTCGAGCAGGACGAACGAGCTGGCCAGCTTGCGCAGGCGCCGGCGGTCGAGCGGCTGGCGCAGCCCGAACAGCTTGTGGGCCCGGCGCAGCTCGTCCCACCAGCTGCGCAGCAGGCGGCGCCGGATGGCGTCGTAGTCGTCCGCGCTCAGGCCCTCCACCAGGTTGAGGACCTCCTCGGGGGCCAGCCACGGGGCCTCGAAGAGCAGCCGCTCGCAGGCGAAGCGGCGCTCCCGCTCGGCCTCGTCGCGGCAGGGCCGGCAGAGCGCCGTCCCGGCGTCGACCGCGGCCGCGCAGGCCGCGCAGAAGGCGCCTCCGGCGGCTCGGTGGGCGGCCCGCCCGCG